>JAFZUH010000042.1 GCA_017618435.1 Bacteroidales bacterium
GATATCCCGCTGGTCCCCGCGGACAAGGCTCTCTCCGATGAGCCACAGCAGCTCCATCAAATCCTTGTTGACAAGCTCCCGACGGTCCCTACGTATCCTTGACAACGGATTCTTGATACCCTTTACGCCCGGAAGGCTGTAACTACCCGTCTTCCTTATGCTCGGAAGAACCTCGCCAAACACCCAGTCTTGAAAGGTCTCCGCCTCCGGCTTGTCGCTTCGCATTATCAGCCTGTACAAGTTCTGCTCATTAACGAACGTTACCTGCTGACGCCGACCGATGGTGTCGATGACTTCGATTGAACCTAACCCATCTCCCTTTAATCTCTTTTTCACATCCGTGATATTGGAGATATTTAATGCCCGACAGACATCTGTCAGACAGAATAGGGGATTGACGGCATCGCCTGCCGTTCTTACCTGCCCGAATTGGGCGTTCTCAAAAATTGTGATTGCTGCGGTCTCTCCCGCCGTCTGATTAGATTGTAACATAATGTAATAATTATAAACTGCCCGAAACCGGTCGAAGCCGCCGTTGCAACAAAAAAAAGGCGTTGCTACCTGTTGTCTAAAGCTTATTACAAGGGCTTCGATATTCCATTACAGAGATACCACAGGGCAATCGCCTATATCGTGATGCGTTACCGGACATAAAAAAATGCCCTCACGCAACGCCGGGCAGATTCACTACCCTTGTAAAAAAACTTTAGACGTTGCAAAGGTAACACATTTTTTTTATTCAAAGAACGTTTTTCAAAAAATTTTTTCATTTTTTTTCGGTGGCTGAGCCTGCCGAAGCCACCTGTTTTTCTTACAAAGATACTAAAAATTAAGCAATTAAACCATATTTTTCAGCATTTTTTTATCAACATTTTTTTTGTTTTTTTCAACATTTTTTCAAAAAAACTGCTATTTTTGCAAAACTATTAAGGCAGCACTATTGCGGCTTTTTATTTATTTTTTTTCATGGCCGGCACCCATTGCCGGCTTTTTTTTCCTTCCTGCGTGGACGATGTGCACATCGTCCTTACAGGCTCGGCTTCGGCAGGCTCAGCCACCCGCCGGTGGGGGTTTTACTCAAATTTGAGTAAAACCCTGAACTTTTGGACAACTCTGTCCAAAAGTCCCCCCTTATGTATAGTCAAGTTTTTTCATAAAAATCCTCGTTGTTAAACAGTTCCAATTGGTTGATGAGTCGTTCTTTCTTGGTGTCGGGAGCAGCCAACCGGTTGTTCTTTGCTTCGGCTTGTGCTTCTGCTATCTGTCTGTCTAAGTTCGGCATATTGATAATGGTGATGAACTTCTGGTAGCTCATCGGATAAACAGGGTTGACATATCTCCGCCACACGGCAGCGTAGGTGGTCCATCCGTCTTCGTAGTGCTCGTTCACTATCTTCACCACATTCTTGCAGTATAGCAGGTAATTGAGTCTGTTCTTGGCCATAATTTTATTGTTTTGGTTATATTTCACAAGGCATAGCATAGCCTAAAAATTCATCAAAGTCGCATAGCTTGTTTTTGCATTTGTGCCGTATCAGCGAGTAGTGGACACATCTTTTGCAACGGGGACTCTCCTGTACGGGGGATTCTTCTCCCCCTTCTAAGAGGGTGCCCGTCAGGGCGGGGGATTCTTCTCCGATGCCTTCAATATCGGTACCCGGTTGTTGAGACGTTTCTGTCTCTGCTGCCGAAGGCACCTCTTTCCCCCTTCTAAGGGGGCAGGGGGATTCTTGTACGGACGATGTGCACATCGTCCCTCCATTAGAAAATACCGACAATGAGGTCTGTCGGCTGCTTGGGAGCATCTTTTCTCCTTTCTGGTGTTTTCGTTCACTTACGCAATATTTGCACACACTGACATAGTATTGCCTTGTCTCACCGTTTTTAAGCCTTTCTTTTACAATACTGAATCTGCTCACCGGTCTTATTTGTCCGCAGCGGGTACATGGCATTTCTGTCCTGTCGTCAACTGTCCTGTTTGCCATATTGTTGTTGTTTTTGTGGTTCCGGAGGGACTCGAACCCTCTACGGTGGCGATTACTTATGTAACTGCCGGCTATCCTTTTCCGGCCTATCAGAACCAGTACGGACGATGTGTACATCGTCCCTGTGTCTCTACTTTTCAGTGCACACGGCCATGCTTTCCTTCACCTCAATGGTGTAGTCGATTTCCTGCAACATCTTCGCTACAGCATCTTTTTCTGTCTCGCTGATAGCCTTGGTGTTGAATTTTACATCCACCAGTTCTTCACCGCCGTTGTCGATAAAGCGGTTGAGCCATTCCATGCTCATGGCGTCTTTGTCGTAGCTGTCCACCATGCGGTTGCGGCATTCGATATACACGCCGTTTGGGAACCGCAGCTTGTTGTCCTCAAATTTTTCTCTATGCTCTTTGGCATAGTTCAGCAAGGCTTCTTTTGCCGGCTTCATCTCTTTTTCCAAAGCTTTGATTTTTGCGTTGAAACTTTCATACAAGTTTGCCCATTGCTCAATTGTTATAGTGGCCTGATAGGGAGCTTCCACTGCTTTCTTCTTTAATGCCATTGTTTTTATTATTTGAATTGTTAATGTTTTATTGTTTTATTGATGAGACGCACGATTGTGCGTCTTTCTATCTTTTTTTGTTAATTATAAATTATTCATTGTCAATTGTACATTATTCCTGTTATTTCTTTTTTTACCTGTGCGGCTTTTTCCTTTTTGCAAAACTCGGCATATATCCTCCCAAGTTCCGCAGGGGAAAGTTTGTTGAAGTCGTCTTTTCCGGCCGCCCTGCAGGCAATGGCTTTTACATATTCCATAGTCGGCTGCATACCTTGTTGTTCCAAATAGGCGAAAATGGCTTTTATCACCCCTTTCCGCTTGCGGTCTATTGTCATCACATCGGCACGACCCGCTGCCGTTTTCCGCTCTGTTTTCGGCTTCAAAGTGTCATCCAAAAAATTGATAAGAGCCTGACATTCCTCTTTGTACATCTCTTTTGAATGGGTGGTTCTTTGTGAGGTGTAGTTCCATACCATGGTCTGCAGCATCTCTCTGTCGATGCCCAAACGGCTGCACAGAAAATGCAGCTTGCGGTTCTGTTCCGGTGTTCTCATTACATTGTTCATATTCATTCTGCATTGTTTAATCCCCAATAAGCCGAGGCTTTTTCCTTACTGATATCCAAGTGTTTTCCTCCACCGTATCGTCCCACAGGGAAGCCTCTGAAACCTTCCACGCGTATATACACATTGCTGTCACGCCATATCTTTTGTGCCACGCTGCCTTCCGGCTTGTTGCCGTCAATATGGCTTACGTAGATAAACAGTTTGTTGGGAAAATTGTCTTTCAAAGTCTTGTATTCGCTCCACTTCAGCCCCATAAACTGTACGCTGTCAACTATCACCACATCCGGACTGCAACGCTTGGAAAGTCTTTCGGTAAGGTCTTTCACATCCTCTTTGTCCAAGAGGACAAACCTTCGGCTCACTTCCTCCATATTCAACCGCTGCATGGCCGATCGTATCGATAGCGATAAACCTTCTTCCACGCTGTTGTATGCTACTTTCGTAAACCGGCACAAGTATTTTGCCGCCTGCATGGCAAGGCTTGTTTTTCCGTTTTTAGGAGCCCCGTATATCAACCAACTGCCGCCCAGCTGCGGGCATCCCACAGCCTCCAACCACTGCCCGTCGAAGGGCAGGGTCTTGAACTTGGCATTCATCACGTTGCTGACACTGTAGGCTCTCTTCATTACTTAGGCTCTTTTGCGAAGTTCTTTGTAAATACGTCTCAAACTCGGCATGCCGTCGTCGCCCATGGTTTTGCGTAGCAGTTGGTTTACATCTTCGCCGCCGTTGGCTTTGATAATCATGGCGGCGGTTGTTTTCATCATCTCCTTGCCGGCTTCGCCTTCGGCAATAAGTTTGCCGTATCGCTTGCCAAAACGGGAGAAAATCTCGGTGTAGCCAACCTTTTTGTTGTCAATGCTTCGCTGTATCTTTGCTTTCAAACCGTCGGCACCCATCATATACCAACCGCAGGCACCTTCGGTGGCGTTCCACAAAGCTTTCACTTCCAACCATGCCTCGTAGTGCATGTCTCCGGCTTCGTCCAATATAATCAGCGGCTTTTCCAACTGCTTTAAATAGTATATTGTATTGGCTTCCACATCGTTCAATCTGCCGCTGTTGTCCAAGCCGAAAGCCTTTGCAATGGAGCGTATCAGCTGCGTTTTTCCTTTGGCAAGGCTGCAGTCTATGTAGGCAACGTTTTTGTGCGTCTTGGCATACACTTTGGCAGTCCATGTCTTGCCGATGTCGCTCAAATCGCACAACAGACTGCTCAATGCCTCGTTTTGGCAAATCTCCAATTGTGCGTTTACAAACTCATAAACAGGTGTCCTTGCTGTTTTCCATTCCGGTGCGTTGCCCATGTTCACCTCCAATTGTCTTGCAATCGACAGCCAATTGGTGTCACTCAACACTTGTTCAAAGTCGCCGTTTTTCACCCGGCTGTACTGGCTGCCGCTAATACCCAACCATTTGGCATACTTGCTGTCGCTACCGCCAAACATAGGGCGTTGGCTTTGCATGGCTTGTACAATCTTTTGTTTTAATTCTTTAGTAATCATCGTTATATGTTTAAATTAAAGCATTTCTTTTGCTAATGCCGCATAATCAGCGGTCTCAAATTCGTCTCCTTCATAGTTTTGTGGCTGTGCGTTTTCTGCTATCTCCACCACCGGTACGCTCATTTCGTAATCTTTTTCTTTCTTGCCGACCGGCTCGGTTCCTCCTACATGGGGAACTTGCAGGCGGCGTTGTTTTATCATTTTGTCAAATTTTGCCACACGCTTCTGCTGATGGAGCATGGCTGCTTCATCTTCTGCCGTGCGTTCTATGGCAAATTCGTTGTATCTGAATGCTTCCATGTTCACAGCCTCGCCGATGTAGGTGTCGCCTTGATACAGATAGGCTGTTGTTAGTTTGCCGTCTGTTTCCGGCAACCAATATGCCTCTACCGAACGACTGTTGGACTTCATACGGGCAAGGCTTTCAAAATCGCTCAACTCAAAGTGCTCTCTTTGTATCATCAACCTGTTGTTGTTGACGATGCTTGTTTGTGTGCGATTGCCGATAAATCTGAACAGATACCATGGCTCTATCATCTTTAAGGTCGGATTGGCACGTTTTACCAGCACCTCTTTGCGTGTCATTCCCGGAAACAGGCGTTGGTTGGGATGCAATTCATTGTTGTGGTTGTCAATGTCTTCAAGGTCGTCCACGATGATAGCTCTTTGATTTTGCTCAGCAGCGGTGTAGTCGCCGTTTACTTTGTTGCGGATGCTTCTGTATGCCTCGTGTTTTGAGTACCATCTGCCAAAGGTGTGCCCTGCATTTTTGGCACTTCCGTATTTTAAAGCTCTGATATTGTGTTCTGCACGCTTTTCCGTTGCAGACGAGCAAAACCGAACAAACGGGAAAACGCTGTTCAACCAGTCGATGTGCTCCATCAAGTGATGTTCCACTTCCAGTTCGCCCGGCATGGGTAATCCCAGTTCCATCAATTCGCAGAACATGTTTCTAAAAGCCTCCAATACGGTGTCTTCGTTGGGTTTTCCTACTATGTAGGCAGGACGGAAGTAGTAGCCGCTCAACACGTCAACGGCAATGTATTTATACACCCATTTTCCGTCTTTGGTCTTGCGTGAAAGAGCCACGTCGTCCATGCTTATCTTGCTCAGGCTGTATTGGCCGAGTTTTCTTACATGCTTGGGTCTAAGGCTGTTTTGATAGTCAAAATTGCCGTTGCGGTCCGCATATACTGCAGTATTGTTCACCACATCTTTAAGATATGACCAAACTGTCGCTTTGCTAATTTCCAAATTGCGGCCTTTGTGTCTGAAATCCTCAGGACGGAAAATCTCTCCGGTTTCTTTGTCATACAGGTCCCTGTTGCCGGCAACAAATTCCTTGTACAATTCCCACACCCTGTCAACAAACGGCTTGCCGTTGGTACGCCACAATGCAAGGAGAAGATTTTCTGTCTGTATGGAAACTTTTCTTGTGTTGTCGTTGCCAATCTTGCCGCTTATAATGCTTTGGAAACCATTATTTAAATAGGCTTTAAATATTCTTTCAAAACTTCTTACATTGGTAATTTCGGGACAGGGAAACATTCCTCTTTGTTCATTGTACCATTTCATGGCATTGGCATACCATTCTCCGGTTTTGATACGTTTGCCGGTCTTGGCTCTTTCGGCCTGCTGGGTTGCCAAACCGCGTTTCAGTGATTCCAATAGACTGGCACGATTGGTATATTGTTCTATCAATGTGTAATCCAACGGACTGCCGTCGTCTTTGCGATATGATATATAGTATGCCTTTGCTTCATTGTTGATGGTAGCATGATATATGGATTGTTTGCACGTTTCTTCAATGGATCCGTAGGCGGCTTCAAGAATGGCACGCCTGTCCGGACGACGAATACTTCGCACATCTATCAATGTGTTGCCGTGTATGGAACGTCTTGTTATGTTCAACATGCCTTTCTTACTGTCATTTTCAAACATACTTTTTGTCAGGCCGGCCGCACACCAGTCGTTTACACTCAAAGTCAGAACACCATCAACACTTTTATACATATTAATATTATTGATTGGAGTTATCAACTTTTTCCATAACTATTCCGCCCAACTGGAAAGCTCTCTGACGTATCTTCTTAGCCTTGTTTGTGTGGGTCTTGAATTTCAATGCGGAGATAATGGTTGGTGCGGTTACACCAATATCTTCCATTATCTTTTTTGAAACACCGTATCCTATTATTATTCGTTTCATTGTTTTTCTATTTCCTTATTTATTAATAATGTAACTATCCAGCAACTGATTAAAGTAAATAGGTGCCACCATGCCCCCAAAAACATTCCTACAACACTTGCTGTTCCTATCATGATGAAAACCGTTCTGAAACATTTATATAGACCTATTTCGTAATCGCTCATTTTTTTATTTATTTTTTTTGTACTTTTGCAAAAAATTAAAGTATAAAATTTTCTGCAAAGGTAGTAATAAATTTTGAACTATAATGAATAATTCGGTAAAAATTTCGGAAATCAAGAAAAGAATTTTACAATTTATTGAAATTCAGCACATATCAAAGTATGAATTTTGTAAAAAAACGGGTATTGGTAAGAGTAATTTGAGTGGAAATTCTCTAAAAAGTGAACTTGGCGGTGCTCAAATTTCCCAAATTTTGAACCATTATTCAAACATTTCTCCGGATTGGTTGCTAATAGGGAAAGGCGAAATGTTTCGAGATACTGCTTCAACACTTGAAGTAAGCAACATGGAGGCAATGAAAAAAATCCCGCTTGTAACACAAGCAGCGGTTGCCGGTTTTGGCAACGCTGATTTCTCCATCAGTCAGGAAGACGTCAAAGATTATTATGTCGTGCCTAAATTCAAATACTGCAATATTGATTTCATGATAGAGATTAGTGGTTCTTCCATGTATCCCAAATATAATTCCGGAGATGTTGTGGCTTGTACAATTTTGCGGGAATCTAAATTTATTCAATGGAATAAATGTCATATCATTGCAACACGTGAGCAAGGAATACTCTGCAAACGTCTTCGTCCTTCAAATAAAGAAAATTTCATTACTGCAATATCCGACAATCAACAATACCCTCCATTTGACATCCCAATTGACGAAATTTTAGGGATCGCTCTTGTCGTTGGTGTTATCCGGTTAGAATAATTTTTTTGATTATTTATTTAATAAATTGAAATATAGCAAAATAACTTTATTTTAAGTTGTCAAAATTTGCAATTAAAGGGTGTCAAACTCTTAAAAAAATGCCATTTTCGGAACTTTTTTTACAAATATACCTATATAAACTATAGCCAAAATAACGTAGTTAGTACCGCAGTTTTGCCGTAACTCGCATTTTTCAATATTTTTTTATCATTTCAACATTTGCATTCGGATGGGGAAATATGTCATTCTATTTTTTTATTTCAACTGACAGCAAACAACAACACCAAAGGCCGTAAATACAAGCCTTTGACGCATTAAATTAAAATTAAATGTAGATTTAAAATTAAGAAAAAAGCCCCACTAAAAAGCAGCTTTTTTACAGCAAAAAATATAAGCTAAAATAAACGCGAATTAAGAAACTTGCACATTTCGTTTTAAATCGCAATTTCGCAACATATTGATTTATCGGTTAAAATAAATTTCTTATTGTACATTTGGTTTTATACCCCATACCCGAATTGGAAACTGATATTGGGCTGCGGAGTCAGCTCTCGTTTGGCAATTGCCGACCAATCCTCGGTGAATGAATCCTGCACTTTGTGGAACATTAGACAGGATTTAGGCAGCTCTTTGCCATCCTTAATTTCCTGTTTGTCTTTGGCGTCCTTCTTTGCCAACGAGCATAGCGTTTCTGCAAGATTGTATCCGTAATAGAATGGGAAAGACGACTTGATATACGCAATACCTGCGCAGGCCGTCAACCTTTTTTCGGATTCCATTTCAAAGACATCCTTCAGCAACGATACTCCATTAGCGTCTTTCAACATTTCGCGGGTGTTTTCCTCAAATTTAGACATAAACATTGTAACATAATCCAATGCCAAGTCGGCACGGCATATCACCGTCAAATCATCGCCACCCAAAACAATTGGACGAATAGGTATCAATTCATCGTCTTTAAGGTCATGCTCTTTTTTTACATACTTATATGCTTCAACTGCCGATGCTGTTGTCGCTTCGTCCAGTTTTTCCGAGAATTGTTTGAACAAATCTTGGTCTTTGCCCACTTTCTGGACCACTTGCCCCAATCCGTTTCCATCCGCATGAATAATGGCAATCCAGTCGTTGTTCTTAGTGATATCTTCAATATTATATGCTATTCTGTCGTCATGATCCTTAAATGAGATACCAAATGCCTTCTCACACAGTTTTTTAGTGGTTTTCAACCTTTCTCCCGAAGGGTCTGCATATAGTTTTGCTTTTGTGCCTTCATCCAAATGTAGATTCTCTTTTTTACCAAACCTTGTCTCTGATTTCACGAAAGTGACTGGCATCCCAGTCTGCCTACTTCTTTCTATTCCCATCAGTCCAAGCGTTGCACTACGCATTGGTTTATTGCGCTGTGTGCGAAGTCGTTTCTCTAATTCGTCGACTGCATCTTCAAACTTTTCGTGTTTCCCTTCCATAGTCACCACCGCCTGACTTACAGTCACACCTGGCGCAAACTCAAAGATGGCCTTTGGAAATTCACGAACAATCTTCGCACATTCTTGCTCGTTGTTGAAGATGTACTTGATATTGCCGGCAGCGTGAAGAATACAATTATTTTGATTGTACTGTACGCCGAACTGTTCAAACATTTTTTCGAACTTGGTAGTGCAAATTTCCTCCACCAGTTCGCTTGCCCCGACTATCTCCCGGAGCTTATTGGTCTGAAAAATGAAACCTTGGATGCCTTGCACCGCCGCCCCATATAGAAATTTTGTCTCACTCATATATTTATATTATTATCGTTATTGTCTAAACATTTTACCGTCCCGTACCCCAAACTCACTCCCTTTCCGAGCCCCACGTAGTCGGGCAGGCTCACGTTGCATTTGAATTCTGCGTCGAAAGCCATCATCTTCACGCCCTTGAAAGTAATCAGGCGTGGTTCGTCAATCTCCGTAATTTTGCATTCTACCTGTTTTTCAAAATGGATGCCCACTCCTTTAGCAAACGATAGGATGTTGCCCGTGAGCAGACGCTCCAACATCGCAAATTTGTCGGCCATGCTCTCCAATGCCATGTATTTCTCATAGTTTTCTTGGTTAAGGGGCAGCCACTTGCGTATGTGATAGGTGAACATCGTATCCCAAAGCTGCACCAAATGCTGATACGCATTGGTTTGCTCCACTTGTAGCGTAACATCACGTTGTCCAAGGCGAATATCAAAACAACAATTAGCAAAGAACGTTCCAAATGCTTCCACACCTTCCCCAACACAAACAATAGCTGCTTTTTGATGAATTCGCTTATACTGTATTAACGGATAACGATAATTCAACTTATCATCCGCATCGTGATTATGAAACAAACTATTTTCAAGTCCCACATTAGCAATTACAGCACCTCTTAATGCAGGAATTTCTTCAGTTGCTATCGGGTTATTAAAAAAAATAGTCCATATTTTTAATTTGTTCTCTCTCATAATTAATATATTATGCCATGATTCAATTTACTACACACAAAGTTAAGATACAATTTTTTGAGTATGATTTTCAATTCACAAAAATACAAAAAAAACATTTGCAAATACTTATTGTTAATATTTTTTTAATAAGAAAACAATAGCTGTTTACAAAAAAACAGCGGGCAACATGGTTGCCCGCTGTTTGTGACAGATTAAAACCCGATGGTTTTATTCTTCCTTATTACATTTGCAGCATTTGGGAGCTAAGCCGCACCAAACCAATGCAGACAAGGCTGCGCCTACCATGGGTGCTGCTATGAATACCCACAAATCGGTCAAAGCTTGGCCTCCGGCAAAAATAGCCGGTCCTATAGAACGTGCAGGGTTAACGGAAGTACCTGTTAAATTGATACAAACAAGGTGTACCAAAATCAAGGTGAGACCGATGGCCAATCCTGCAAGATTGCCTGCACCCACATGTGCGTCTGTGGAGCCGAGCACCACCAATACAAAGATAAAAGTGGCTATCACTTCCACCAGACAAGCGCCCCACATGCCGCCGGCATTGGCTACGCCATTGGTGCCCAAGCCTCCGGTAAGATCCGGTGCCGACACCACATTGGAGAGCACCAGCAAGCATGCTCCTGCTATAATACCGCCAATAATTTGGCCTACCCAATAACCGCAGGCATCTTTCCAAGACATTCTGCCGGAAAGGGCTACGGCAAAGGTGATAGCCGGATTGATATGGCATCCGCTTATATTGCCTATGGTATAAGCCATGGCAACTACAGTAAGACCGAAAGCGATGGCCGTGCCTACCACTCCCGCAGGATCGTTACAACCCAAGAACATTGCTGTTCCACAGCCAAGAAGGGTGAGAACAAATGTTCCAATCATTTCTGCAAAATACTTTCTCATTTCTTTAAATTTTCGTTAATACTAATGTTGATTATTTGTACATTAAAATTTTCAAAACATTTCATCATAATGTCTCTTCTTTCCATACAGCCTGCAGATTTCTATCGCCGTAGGCATCGTCAATCTTACTGATGGTGGGCCAATATTTATCATCATGAGCTTGCGGGAAAGCCGCTTTTTGACGGCTATACGGCAAATTCCATTCATCGGCGCACACCACCTGCATGGTATGGGGAGCATTGTATATAGGATTATTTTTCTCTTCATATTTGCCGTCCATCACATCTTGAATTTCCTGACGTATGGCAATAAATGCATCACACAAACGGTCCAATTCGCTCAAAGGCTCGCTTTCCGTAGGTTCTACCATTAATGTATTGTGTACCGGGAATGCCACTGTAGGTGCATGGAATCCATAATCCATCAAACGTTTGGCAACGTCTCCCACGCTCACTTTCAAGCTATATTCACTAAAATCCACTATCATTTCATGACCGCACATTCCTTGACTTCCCACATACAATATTTTATAATACGATTGCAAACGGGCTTTGATATAGTTGGCGTTCAATATGGCATAGCGTGTTGCATCGGTCAGCCCGTCTCTACCCAACATTTTCAGATATCCGTAGGTGATGGGCAAAAGCATGGCGCTTCCATAAGGAGCTGCACTCATGGCATTACCTTTGGCTCCGCCCACTTTCACTTGGGAATGTGAAGGCAAAAAGTCCACCAATTTAGCCGACACACCGATAGGACCCACTCCGGGACCGCCGCCACCGTGAGGCATACCGAATGTTTTATGCAAATTCAAATGACAAACATCAGCACCCATAAATCCGGGAGAGGTCAAACCCACCTGGGCATTCATGTTGGCGCCATCCATATATACCAAACCGCCGTTTTGGTGAATGATATCAATAATTTCCAATATGGACTCTTCGAATATACCGTGAGTGGACGGATAGGTGATCATCAGGCAAGACAAATGCTCTTTGTTGGCTTCTGCTTTTTCTTTTAAATCGGCTACATCCACATCACCGTTGGCAGCACATTTCACCACCACTATATTCATGCCGGCTTTGGCCGCCGAAGCAGGATTGGTGCCGTGGGCAGATGCCGGAATCAGACATACATTTCTGTCTGTGTTTCCTTGTGCCAAATGATAATTGCGTATTACGGTCAAACCGCTATACTCCCCTGCACTTCCTGCATTTGGTTGTAATGATATACCGGCAAAACCCGTGATTTCACACAATATTTTTTCCATTTCGTGTATCATGGTGAGATATCCTTGTGCCTGATCGGCGGGAACAAACGGGTGAATAGCACCGAATTCGGCCCAACTCAAAGGCATCATCTCAGCAGCGGCATTCAATTTCATGGTGCAACTGCCGAGCGGTATCATCGCGCGGTTTAAAGATAAATCTTTCACCTCCAATTTTTTCATATAACGCATCATTTCCGTTTCGGAATGATATGTGTTAAAAACAGGATGCGTTAAATAAGCTGATGTCCTTTTTAAATTTGGGGCTATAGTGTCATCACAATCACAAGCGCAACCGCCATTGCAGCACACAGGCTCAAAAGTGCGGCCTGCAGCCGTTGCCAACACCTTCAATATATCGTTGATATCATTCAATGAAGTGGTTTCATCTATGCTTATTCCTATGCATTCGTCACATATATAGCGGAAATTGATTTTGTTTTCCAATGCAGCCTTACGTACAACATCCGTCTTAACGGGACATTGAACAGCCAAGGTATCGAAAAAATAGCGGTTATGCTGTTTATATCCGTATTTTACCATTTCCGATGCCAACTTTTTGGCTTTATTATGAATGGCCAATGCTATCTCTTTTATTCCTGCAGGACCATGCCATGCGGCATAAAATCCGCTCATGATAGCCACCAAAGCTTGAGATGTACAAATATTGGAGGTGGCTTTTTCACGTTTAATATGCTGTTCACGGGTTCCCAAAGCCATACGCAAAGCCTTGTTGCCTTTTGCATCTATGGTCCAACCGATGATACGTCCCGGAAATGCACGTTTGAAAGTTTCGGTAATGGCAAAGAAACCTGCTGCCGGACCTCCAAAGCCCATAGGCGTTCCGAATCGCTGGGCTGAACCGAAAGCACAGTCCGCACCCATTTCACCGGGTGTTTTTAACAAAGCCAACGCCATCAAATCAGAAGCTACGCCTACCATTACACCAGCTTGATGTGCTTTGGCGATAAAATCTGTATAATCACACACTTCCCCATATTGATTGGGATATTGCACTATCGCTCCAAAATAGGTGTTATCCAATTGAATTTCAGAAGCTTTTCCCAACACAACTTCTATATTGCGGGGAGCCGCATTGGTACGGATAACATCTATGGTTTGAGGAAATACGGTTTCATCAACAAATATTTTATTGACACCGTTTTTCACTGCTTCGCGCGAACGGGAATTGTAAAACATAATCATACATTCGCCTCCGGCGGTAGCCTCATCCAATAAAGAGGCATTCGACAACGGCATACCCGTCATATCGGCAACCATGGTCTGGTAAGTCATCAAGGCTTCCAACCTTCCCTGGGATATTTCCGTTTGATACGGAGTATATGCGGTGTACCATCCTGCATTCTCAAATACATTACGCATAATCACTGCCGGAACTACGGTATTATAATATCCCATACCGATATAGGTACGGTATATCTTGTTTTGAGCTGCCAAAGCACGAATGTGATTAATAAATTCATATTCACTCATACCCTCCGGCAAATTCAAAGCCTTGGGCAAACGTATGGCCGAAGGTATGGTTTTTTCTATGAGCTCATCCAGGGACGAAACCCCTATTACTTTTAACATTTTTTCTACATCCATAGGCGAAGGACCTACCTGACGAGATGTAAAACTACTATTCACCATTTTCTATTCTATTTATTTTATTACACTAATATCTTATTTGCCATAATAAGCAAAATCTAAATTCTCAATCCGCAAAATTAGCATTTTTTTATTGCGATTTATTTTATTATCCATTTTTTTTTCACAACAAAAGTTTAACAAAGTTCATATCCCATCCTCGGGAAAAGTCATGCAAAATAAAACTCATTTGATTTATAACCAAATATTTATATCATTATCCGTAGCCCTGCTATACCGCAAACAAAAAAAATTAAAAGGAACCATAAGGTCCCTTTTGAATGTATTGCGTTTAACAAGCGCCCGTTAAAAATATTGCTCAATTAAACATATATCCTATACCCAATCTTAAGCCGAGACTCAAATTATGCTGTTGATGTGCTTGGTAGGCATCTTTTAACGATACATCGCCTCTTGCACCAAATGAATACGATATTTGCGGCCCGAGGTCAAAAACAATCCGTTTTGCAGGACTATAATGGTATAAAACTCCTATTAAAATTATCGGTGTTAAGCGTTGGGAAAAAGAATGTCCCGATTTTGACGACAATAACACGCGTTTTTCCTCATTGATAACTCCGGCATACAATTGTTCTTTATATAACAGGGCGGTTCTGCATAACAAATCCAATTGCATACCCGCCATTACGCTTATGCCGTGTTTTTCTTTTAAAAAAAACTCATATCCGAACAAAACAGGGAATGAAATATTGTGATATTTGCCGACATCTTCAAATTTCAAAGGCAGATTTTGCCGTTCGTTTTTGTATCCTGCACATGAATAACCCAGGCCTATTGAAAAATCAAAACCATTTCCTATTTTCATATAATACATTCCACCCACACTTCCCCCTGCATATGGTTGAAGATATAGTTTTTGCATTTGTTCTTGAGTATCTTCAAACAAGATATACCGTGGTATATAAATGTCACATTCTACAGTTGAATATATTTTCAACCCATTCGTGACTTGCGATCTTCCGCCCGCTATTATAAACAAAGCAAGCACTGTTATCATTAATCTCTTTTTCATTCAAATATTTTTTATAGTTCAAGGAATCCTTTGATATCTTTCTTTCACCATACATCCATAGCGATTCCATTTTTCTATGAATATCAGGTCAATAAATATCTACTCCTTTCTTGCTTGCAGTGCCAAGAACTTACTAATACTTCAAACGGCCTCCCGACACAACCGTTTTCATTTTGCAAATATAAAAAAAATACGAAAGTACATTTGTTAAAAACTTTTTTATTATCCGTAAAAAAAAAAAAACTATTCACATTCGTGATAAAGTTGCATTTATCTGCTGAATTTAGGTAAATAAAAAACTTTCAGAGAACGTTTTCTTCACACAAAAATCAATAAAAAATATCCGCATATACAGGCAGATGATCGGAAAAACCGCCCACGTATTTCATTCCCGAAAAGGTTCTGAAAGGTTTTACGCCCCTGTTGTTTTCATCTGTCTGCAACAAAAAATCGGGAGCAAAAATATGCCCTGATTTTTCCGCTTTAAACCCTTTTACGGCATAATATAAAGCCTGATTAACCGCCAAATGATCCAATATCCCCCATGTTTCCTGATATTTATGAGTACCGGTGTTATTGGCATTAAAATAAGGATATAATAAATGTATGAAATCGTCGCCCTGCACATTGTCGGGTGATTTTGCCCTGAGCACCTCCGCCACGCTTTCATTATAATGATAATCGTTAAAATCACCGCAACATATAATTTTGGCGTCCTGATGCAGCTGCATGACAGCATCCGCCTTTTGTCTCAACACCGATGCGGCATAATTTCTTTTTTCCATGGTTTGTGCATAACCTCCATATCGCGACGGCCAATGATTGACAAAAATATGCAAAGTATCCGTCAAATGGGGTACCTGCATCTGCACATACAGAATATCCCTGGTTTTGGATACGGTATCACCGGGATATATCCATGATACAGCTTCGGCATACACCACCGATACTTTATCTTTTCTATACAACATCGCCACGTCTATGCCCCTGTTATCTTTGGATTCGAAATGCACTATTGCATAAGAATGAAAGGATAACGGTGTTTGTGCAAGCAAATCTTCCAGCACCTGCCTATTTTCCACCTCCGCCAAACATATTATCTCAGGGGCACTCCAATTACCCATTGCTAATATCACCTTGGCAATATTATTCAATTTATAACGATAGCGGTAGGATGTCCAATGATAGCCGCCTTCAGGGGTAAAAGCATCATCATTGGTAAGGCTGTCGTTTGTATAATCAAACAAATTTTCCACATTATAAAAGCACACACGAAGGCTATGAGCAAAAGATGTTTGTTCAGTTTGTGCATAGGTGCTGTAACACAAAAACAGCAGCGCCAACAATAATATTTTTTTCATGCTTGCAAAGATAAATAAAAATTTAATATATTAGTACTATTTATACTATTTTTTTTATTTACTCTTTGCTTCGATGGAAAACAGCCGCCATAGGCGGCGAAGCAAGCCCGTTTTCTCTTGTCACAGCCTTGCAATAGACCCAACCGCTTGCAGAACGGTCAAATCCTATTTAACGTATAGCCTAGTCAGCATACTCAATGCAGACAAGCGTTTCTTTAATTAAAAAAACTGTCAAAGGATGTTTTTCGTTGCAGAACCATGCTGCGGTTCCCCAACTTTAATCGCTATAATCGGTATCAATGTTTATTTCCACTTCATATTCGGGATATACCTCTTGCACCTGCTTCATCACTTCCGCTTGCAAAGCGGGAATATCGCGGACTTCAAAGTCCACCACCATATCAAATGATATCAATTTGTTTTCCTCATCAATAAACACAGCATGCACCCCGATCACTCCCGGATGATTGTACACCAAAGGCTTGATGGTGTCTTGCATATTTTTCAACTCCCCTTCCTTGGTATTGACGGCATAGATACCTATGGTGAAAAAGATATGATATTTTTTTCTCATCTGCCTTTGTATTCGCTTGGTCAGCAAGAACACCTCTTTGGAAGACAAGGTGTCGGACACCTCTATATGCACGGAGCCTATGGCCATTTCGGGACCATAATTGTTCAATATCAAATCATAAGCTCCGTTTACCCCTTCAAAAGAAGCTATCTCCCGCTTGATTTCGCGGGTGAGCACACTATCATTGCGCGTCCCCAGCAATTGTCTTAACGGACTGAACAACATTTCCAAGCCCGCTTTCATAATAAACAGTGATATCACGGCTCCTATATAACCGTCA
>JAFZUH010000043.1 GCA_017618435.1 Bacteroidales bacterium
ATATTTTTAATAAAATCAATATAAAATTTATCTTTATATAATTGTATCATATCATTATATTCATTACTTGATTTAAAATCATTTACTTCATCAAAATCTAAATCTTTTTGAATAATTTCACCTTTACTTGTTTTAACAATTTGAATATTATTAAATAGATCTTCATTACTCATACTATTGCTATTAATATTATATTCATTACTAATAATATTATTAGATTGACTTATGTTAATTAATTGAATAGTAATTGCTAATCCTTCAATATAATCATTTTCCCATTTACCTAATATCACAAATTGTTCTTCAAAAAAGCATGCAACAATCTGCAACAAAACTAAAAAGTTTGCAAGCCGATTTTGTGCAGACCAAAACCTCCACCCTGTTTGCAGAACCGACAAAACAAAATGGCAAACTATATTTTCGCCAGTTTTCCGATTTGTGCTGGCAATACCTAAATCCAAACAAATTATCTGTTATTATGCATAATGACGAGATAATTGTCAAGACTGCCAAAGGCGGCAAAATAAATCCGCCCAAGGGTATGCACGAATTACTTGCCTTAATTTGCAATGCCATCAACGGAAATTTCCTTGACAAGAAAGATTTATTTGATATTCAATATTATAAAGAAAAAAATTACATATTATATTTAATCCCCAAACAAAAAAGACTCAAAAATATGTATCAAAACATTGTCATTTATTTGGAATCCCAAAATTTGACAGCGGACAAAGTTACATTAAAAGAACTGAACGGAGACGAAACAACAATCGTTTTCAACAATAAAAAACTAAATGAAACGCTATCAGACATTTACTTTTCAACCAAATAAAAGATGAACGGAACTTTTGAAAACAGTACTTTTTCTTTGGACAACAACATTTGTGTGTTGATACCCGTTTACAACAGCGGAGCATTGATACAAAATGTGATAGCATCTTTATTGGCAAAAAAAGTAAACATCTTGGTGGTGAATGACGGTTCCACAGACAATACAGAAAATTTTATTAAAGAATTTCTTCCCAAAATTCATTATATCAGTTATCCGATAAACAAGGGCAAAGGCTATGCCTTACAACAAGGATTTGCCGAGGCCTTGCGATTGGGTTACCGTTTTGCCATTACCATGGACGCAGACGGACAACACAAGGCAGAAGATTTGATTTACTTTGCAGAACAATTTTCTTCAACTCCCAATGCCATATTATTAGGAGTAAGAAACTTTAATCAAGAAAACATGTCTTCTTCAAGTCGCTTTGCCAACAAATTCTCCAATTTTTGGTTTATGCTACAAACTGCCTTGAAAATTTCCGACACTCAAACAGGTTATAGAATGTATCCTTTGCAACAGATAAAAAACATTCATTTGCTAACGCAAGGTTATGCCACCGAATTGGAATTGTTGGTAAAGGCTCGCTGGAGAAATATTTCCATAAAAGAAGTTCCCATTAATGTTTATTATCCTCCACGTAATGAAAGGGTTTCACATTTCAGACCCGGAAAAGATTTTCTGAAAATCAGTTTATTAAATACCTATTTATGTGTCTTGGCTATCATCTATGGGTATCCGTCTCTTTTGTTAAGAAAAATCGGGAAAACAATACATAAAGCATAATGTTGGAAAAATTATTTATTGCGATATATCAGTTCTTTGAGAAGAGAAGAAAAGTACTTTTCAGCATACTTGCCAGTATTATAATCATTTGCCTTGCTTTGCTTACCCGATTGTCTTTTGAAGAAGACATTAGCAGTTTTTTGCCTCAAAACGAAGAAAATCAGCAAATAAATTATGCCTATCAACATATACCCAATGCCAATACCATCATTATCAGTGTCAAAGACTGCCAACAAACAGAAAACGAACAAATTAAAGAAGAAGTTGTTGCAGAATTAAGTTCATTGTTAGAACAGAATGATACTTGCAAACGAATTGAAAAAATTGTAGGTGAAGTCAATATAGAAGATATGCTTCAGATTGTTGATTTTATTTCGGAAAATATGCCCTATTTTCTCTCTGAAGCCGATTATCAAAGAATAGATTCATTGCTGACCTTTGAACACATCAATCAGCAATTGACCGAAAACAAATGGTTATTGTCTGCACCCGCACCCATTTTCAGAGAAATGTTAATAAAAGACCCATTGCATTTCTGTACTCCTATATTGGAGGGCTTGTCAAGTTTTAAGGTGGGCGATGAATACGAATTGAGAGATAATTTTATATTTCGCAATAGCGATAGTGCCGCTATTATGCTTTTATATCCGGCATTTTCAAACACAGAAACGGCAAATAACAAATTGTTAGCCAACGATATAGAGAACTCAATCAAACACATTGCCGAACAATATCCCCATGTTAAAATCACTGCCTTTGGGGCTCCTTTGATTTCAGTAGAAAATGCCCAACAAATAAAAAAAGACAGTCTTATTGCGGTAAGCATTGCCTTGATTCTGATTTTAATTTTGTTGTGTTATTATTTTAGAAATATCCGCTCATTGCTATTGATTTTAATATCAATCGGTTTTGGCTGTCTGTTCTCTATTGGAATCATTGCATTGATAAACAATGAAATATCTTTAATTGCAGTCGGTATTTCGTCCATCATCATTGGTATTGCCATCAATTACCCCTTACATTTTCTTTCGCATGCCCAACATGTTTCCAATCCATACAAACTAATTGCCGACATTGTTACCCCACTTTTGATTGGCAATATGACAACCATAGGAGCATTTCTCAGTTTGTTGTTTATCAGTTCGCCTGCTATGAAAGACATGGGACTGCTGGCAGCGTTGTTGCTGTTGGGAACCATTTTGTTTGTACTGCTGTTTTTACCTCATTGCATTAAAAAGAACAGTTTTTCAGAAAATACAAATAACAACATAATTTTCAACAAGTTGGCAAACATACAAATTGAAAATAAAAAATATGTTGTCTTTGCTGTGTTAGTATTGACTATTGTGTTTTATTTCTTCGGTTTACGCACAGAATTTGATGATAATATGCATAATATCAACTATATGAACAAAGAGCAAAGAGAAACATTAAATCAAATGCTCTCTATGAAAGATACTTCCATTCAAGTGCTATATCTTGTCAGTCAAGGTAAAACCATTGATGAAGCCTTAACTACATACGAAAATATTATCCCTATTATCAAAAACTTACAAGAACAAGACAAAATATTGTCTTGTAGCGGCATCGGAAATTACATACCGTCAAAAGAACAGCAGAAAACAGCCATTGAAAAATGGAATCGCTTTTGGAAAGACAGAAAAGAACAATTTGAAGAAAATCTGGACAAAGCAGCCCAACTGAATGGCTATCAAAATACGGCATTTGATAAATTCAAACAAATTCTAACTACTGATTATCAAATACAAGAAATAGATTATTTTGCTGTATTACAGAACAATTTAGCCCAAAATTATTTATCCGTAGAGAAAGAAAAAACATTGGTTTATTGTTTGCTAAACATTGACAAATCATACGAAAATGAAATTTTGAAAACATTTGAAAACCAAGAAAATATATTCATATTTGACAACACTTCCATTTTAAACAGAATGATAAACGCTTTAAGTTCCGATTTTGACAAAGTACTCTATATTTGTGCATTTATCGTTTTTGCCTTTTTGTTATATTCATTCGGAAGTTTGGAGTTGAGTTTAATATCTTTTGTCCCGCTTTTGGTAGCATGGATATGGATACTTGGATTAAT
>JAFZUH010000044.1 GCA_017618435.1 Bacteroidales bacterium
CAAAAGACCATCTGGGATGCAAGGCGGCAAACCATTTCTGATTGAATTTTTGGGCATATATCCATTTGATTAGCAAATAGCCTTTGTCTGTTTTGTCCAAGCCGTCCCCGTGTCCCAAACGTACTTTTTTGTTATTGATAAGCATATCGTGTATCCCTGTCAGTTGGGTTAAACCTATTTCTTCTTGCAGATATGAAAAATTCCACATATCGTGATTGCCGAGAATATAATAAATTTTGATGCCCATATCGCTCATTTGGGCTAATTTGCCCAACAATCTGACATAATGTTTGGGAACAACATCTTTGTATTCAAACCAATAATCGAAAATATCTCCCAATAAAAACAAATGAGTGGCATCATGGCTTATTTGCTCCAAAAATGCAACCACACGTTTCTCCCGTGCCATACTTGTCGGCAAATCGGGCAATCCGAAATGACAATCGGATATAAAATAAATATTTCCGTTTATTGTTTCCATATTTTGTTCGGTTAAGGCAAAGGTACAATATTTTTCTGAAAAAAACAATACGGCAGACAAAAATATAAGCGGACGAAACTTAAAATTGAGAATTGCAGAATTTCAATTAATTGTGGCTGTTTTTGTTACATTGTCTGTGTCCTGTCTTTCGTATATAGAGCGTGTCGGAATGTTCATTTTTCAAACTAACATGGACACACGCAATGTGTGTTCTATGCTCGTTTTTGGGGTGACATTCTGACCTTATGTCATTTAAAATTTAATAGCCAAGGTGCAACTCTTTTTTATTTTTTTGATATTCCCTTGCAAATCCCACAACTTAACAAGTAAAATATATTGTCCTACGGGTGCTTTTGAATGATTGTCAATAGTGCCGTCCCATGTGAAAAAGCCTTCAGTGCCAACCGTTTCGTTGTTTACCAAACGGCGAATCATTTGTCCGTTGATATTATATATGTCAATAGTTATGCGGTAACCGTTGGCAGCAAAAAGATAATTAATGGTCAATACATCGTCGTAACCGTCCATGTCGGGGGAGAAAATATCGGGGGCAATGGTTATACTGTCGTTAAAAGTCCCGTCTTCCATATAGACAGAATTTTGGTAACCGGGGGTGGCAAATCCTGCTGTGGCTGCTGCTGAATGCCAATTGTCTGCCGACTGGGTGGGAGCACTAAAACGGATACGTTCCAAACTAACTCCATCAAAAGAGTTTAACATGGAATAGTGCATAGTTTCATCGTAAGAAAATTCATCAATAATATTGGTATCGCACAATAGAATGATATTGCCGGAAGTGTTGGGTAGGGCAGGCAGGGCTGGTACATCAAGCAAGGCATCGGGATAGGGGCAAATATATTGTGACATTACTACAGCAGAATTTGTGGACAAGAGTAGATATTGTTGCGGAAATATACTGCTTTCTATACTTGTAATGGGTTTGGGAGTGCCGATTGTACCATTGCTTTGCCTAGAAGATAAACTTAGTGAACTTAAATCGATAATTTTATCTGATTTGTTATAGATTTCAACAAAATCCACTCCGTCATTTTTGGGGTTAAATAAAATTTCATTGAAAATAATGTCATTGTATTGTGCCTTTTGGGCTATTCCGAAAGATGAAAATGTCTTTATCGGAATAATATTGCCTACGCAATCGCTAATTGTATCTGTTATGGATAGCGTGTAAACGGTATTTTCTTTGAGATGAGGATAAACAAGCAGGTTTACACTTTTACAATCGTTACCAATCGAAACGATTTGTTGGGCTACAATTTTGTGGTCAAATTGATAATTCGATAATTTTAATAATGTAGAAGGCAATATTTTTTCATCAAAATAAATGCTGACAATGCTGTCTGTATTTGTGAAAATGTGGTCGATATTAGGGGCTTTTGTATCGGGATTGCTTTGGAAAACAGAATTTATTGCTCCCGGAGTGCCGCCAATGTCCGCTATTGATGACTGCCAATTTTCTGCTTCTCCACAAGGATTTTGGGTGTCTATCATTTCCAATGACCAACCGCCATTGGCTTTTGTGGGGCTGCTGTGCCATTTGGAAGAGAAACAAACATTGTGTATCAATGTTGTATCTGTATTGAATATGGCAATTTCTTGTCCGTCGTTGGTAATTTGAAAACTTGAAAATCCTAAAATATTGCCGAATGATGCTAACAATGGGATAGAACTATTGGCGGTTATTATCAAATATTCATGTGCTTGTAATACGTATTCGGGAAATGTTTTGGAAGAATTGCCAATATGTAATTGATAATTTTTCAAGTTAATAGGATAATCTTTAGAATTATATAATTCAATATATTCCGCATCCGGCAAACCTACTACTGGGGAAGGTTTGGACATAATCTCTGTTATTAATATTTCAAATGGGGTGGAACGATAATTGACAATGGAAATATCGGTGTCGGCAAGACTATTGCCAGCCAAATCTGTAATGTGTTTGATTTTTAGTCTGAAAATTTGGTTTTCTGGAAATGGTTCATTAAAAATCAAGTCTGTTTTAGATAAGTTGTTTTTGTGGAAAACAATGTTTTGCGGTTGTCCCAAATTGGGTGTTACTTCAAAATGAGTGATATTTATTGTTGAAGTATCTATATTTTCATTGAAAAACAGAGAAAGAATTGATCTGTCGTTGTTGGCAAATTCATATTTCACAACAAAGGGTGGTGTAGTGTCTGAAAGTATGGGACCATAGTATATATTGTCAAAGAAAAACTTATTGGCATTTGAAGACGTGTACACACATTTTATTCCTATGTATGGGGCTGTAATAGTATTGAATGTACATTTGAATTGTTCAACAAATACGGTGTCAGTTGTGTTGGGGGCGGTGTAAATGCTCCAAATGCTGTCTTCAACAGTAATTTTTACCCAAATGTCAAAAGTAGAGGCTATATAGGCAGGTATTCCACTGCCTAACAAACGATGATTGTTGCCCTTTTGTTCAAAGAGTCTAATGGCATCGTTGTTGCCATTTTCGCCGAAACGCAAATAAAGACCATTTAGGGTTGTATCGGTTAATTCTGCCTTGTTTGATGATAAATAAAAATTACAATAATTGTTGTCTGATGGAGAAAATTGCATTTTGATGTTAAACAACCATTGTTTGGGATAGGTAAAATCGGGGCTACTTGTCGAAATGTAACTGATGCCTGCTCCTGAAGCGGACAATTGCAACTGTCGGGCAGAATTGACGATAAAATTGTTGGTGTCACCTGACCATGTGGGATTATTGTGTAGTTCTCCATCGGAAAAATCATCAAATATTTGTCCGTATGCAGAAACCAACAAGCAAAATAAAAATAAAAAACAGATAAGTTTTTTCATGTTCAATCTTAAAAGATTCAAAAGTACAATTTTTTTCTGAAACAATACAGAAAAAAGTGTACTTTTGCATAGTTGTTATTTACATAAATTAAAAATAGTTATGACAAAGAAAATTATTAGTTGGTGTATTGTATTGTTATTTGTTTGTTTTTCATGTGGAAATCAATCAGAATCAGCAGAAAATCAAGATAATCAAATGGATTTGGAATCACAAACTGTTGTCTTGGAAAACGGAATAGTAGAAATTAAAACAGAAACTGCTTTTGAAGATAAAATAGCCACTCCTGAATATTGGAAAAATATTAAATATCAAAAAGATATGCCTTGTGTGATTGATTTTTATGCAACATGGTGTGGCCCTTGTCATAAAATTTCGCCTATATATGATAAATTAGCCAAGGAATATGAGGGTAAAATTACTTTTTATCGTGTAGATGTGGATATTTTACCGAATATTGCTCAAACTGTCGGTATTGAAGGTATGCCCACCTTATTGTTTTTTAAGCAAGGTGTCAATGACCAAATTTTAGGCTTTCTTGGGGAAGAAGAAACAGAGGCACAGATGAGACAAAAATTAGAAACCCTGTTGGCAGAATAAGAACGATATGGCAGATTTTGTGTATCATCAGGCGAAAGTAACCTCAGTTTCCACCGATTCTGTTGATGTGCTTTTGGAAAAAGGCAGTGCTTGTTCTACGTGTCATAATAGGGGTGCATGTTCATCTTTGGATAAACAAAATATGTTTTATCACATAGATACGCCGAATGCACAAAGTTTTCAGGTGGGTGAAATTGTTCGGATTGGCATTTCTGTCAATAGTGGATTGAAAGCGGTGATATATGCTTATCTTATTCCGTTGTTATTGTTGTTTGCAGCGTTTTTTGTAGCAAGATATTGTACACCTTTTGAATTGTTGCAGGTGTTGATTGGGTTAGGTGTTGTGGTTGTTTATTATTATGTGCTATTTAAACAAAAACACCGACTGAACAAGAAATTTACTTTTACTATTCAAAAATTACAATAGTTTTATTTTCAGTATTTTATTTGTGTTTTTGCTGACTTTGAATCTATTGTCGGCTCGAATGCCGATTACCCAAATTATTTCATTGTTTGCATCGCAAAGCAATTGGGTATGTGCTTTTTCAAAAGAAGATAGTTTGTTATTGGTATATAAATCGCTAATTTTTTTTCTTCCTATTCCGTTGATAGGATAAAAATAGTCGCCATGTTGCCATGTGCGTAATGATAAGGGAAAGTTTATCTTTTCAAAATCACAGTAAATAGTAGAGTTGTCTGTTTTTAAAGATGTATCTTGCAGATTGTTGCCATCTGAAATTTCAAAATACAAACCTGCAATCGTATAGGGGTTGGCAGTAATTTTTTGTATTATTATGTTTTTCTTGTTCTCAATAAGATGTGGGTGTATTTGAATGTGATTTCTGGTTTTGACAATTTGATAATTAGGGGTTTCAAAATGTTTTTCTTCTGTACTATGCAATTGCTGTAGCATTTGTTGCACTTGCGTATAGTTCATTTCATAGTCGGTTAGAATTTCATATAGATAAGTTGAGGCAAATTCCAATTGGTCTATATCGCTGATGTTAATATATTTGTAATGATTTCCGGTTTTGATTAGATTGTTTGCAATGGTATGAATATGACATTTATAAACATTTTCTTGTTGCCCTAAAATATGAATTGTATTGAGCA
>JAFZUH010000045.1 GCA_017618435.1 Bacteroidales bacterium
AGCCTGTTAAACATAGAAAAAACATGCAACTTTCCTCTTTTGTTATTAATGAAAAATCAAAATACATCAATCAAACCATTGCAGAATCGGGTATTCGTGAGCAGGGAGGATGTATGATAGTTTGTTTGGAAAGAAATGGAGAAGAAATTTTTAATCCGCCAATGTCAATGGTTTTCCAAAAGAATGATTTGATTTGGGTGGTAGGTGAGAAAAATAATGTTAAAAATGTAGGGAATAATTAAAATATGGCACAGATAAACATCAACGGAATGAAATTTTATGCCTATCATGGTTGTTTTGATGAAGAAAAAATTGTCGGAACGCATTTTGTTGTCAATTGCAGTCTTGATGTGGATTGCAAACAAGCCGCCCTTACTGACGACTTGTCTCGAACCGTTAATTATCAAGAAGTTTATAGTGTTATTGCCGAACAAATGAAACAATCGTCAGATTTGTTGGAACACATTGCCTATAGAATTATCAAAGCGATTATGAACACCTTTGCGGAGGTGAAGCATGTTGCCGTGGAAATATGCAAACTCAATCCTCCCTTGGGCGGACAAATGGATAGTGTATCTGTGAAAATGACCAATGCCGATGTAGAAATAGGCAGATAGAAAAGTTTGTTGTATAAGAAAAAATGTTGCAAAAGCGAAAGAAGCGAAACTTTATTATAGTAACAATAATAGTTTTGTTTGTTATTTTACTTAATGTTTTTGTCAATATTTTAATACATTTTAACAAAGCAAAAATTTCTTATACAAAAATTCCATTTAATTATGTTAAAGGGCAGATAGCAATAGGCAATTCCCCCAAATGCTTTATTATGGATTCAGGAGCACCATATAGTCATTTTTATAAAAACGATTATATGAAATATTTTGTTGCTTTTTCGTGGGCATACGATACACATAGAAAAGGAAAGATAGTACCATTCTTTTTCTTTCCACAAATTGAATGTTATAAATCACAGTTTTTTCTATCGGATATTATTGGGAAATATGATGTTCTTGAGGTCTCTCCACAAAATAATAGTTTTGTAGCAGGTATTTTAGGAATGGATGTTATTGGTAGTGCCAATTGGCATTTTGATTTATCCAATTGTACAATGGAAAGTTTACCATTGGACAGTGTGATAAAAATACCCTCCAATGCACTTGAATGGACATATATTGACAATAAAACTCCGGAAGTCGATTTAAATGTCTGCGGATTACAATGTAAGGCATTGATAGACTTTGGTTGCAATGTGGATTTATGTTTAGATTCATTGCAGATAGTGGAAATCTGTAAACAAAACAAACCTTATTCTACACTAATAGATACAACCTTTGGTTTGTTTAGTTGGGATTTGTCCAAATGTTATTATTTTGACAGCCTTAAGATTGGCAATATCTATTATGATGATATACATATATCGAAATACAAATATTGCAATCTTGTTGGATTGAGATTTCTTCGGCATTTTGATTTCTTGTTTTGGGACAGCAAACACAAAAAGGTTTATATGTGGAACAAGGAGAAATAAATGACTTTTTAGCAATAAAAAGTTTCTCAAAAATTTTTTGTTTTCTCTTTAAAATCATTTTTATTATTAATTTGCCTTTTCTCGAAAAATTTATGTATCTTTGCCACAAGTTTGTTAAATAAAGTAAATAAAAAGCAATGGCAAAAGAAGTAAAGAACGATAATTCAGAAAAATTAAAGGTATTAAATTCAACCTTAGAGCGTTTGGAAAAATTGTACGGCAAAGGTTCCGTAATGAAAATGGGTGATACCGAAATAGAAAAAATGGATGTTATCTCTACGGGTTCACTTGGTTTAGATGTAGCCTTGGGTGTCAATGGTTTTCCCAAAGGTCGTATTATAGAAATATTTGGTCCTGAATCATCAGGAAAAACCACTTTGGCCATTCATGCCATAGCGGAAGCACAAAAAAATGGCGGTATTGCCGCTTTTATAGATGCCGAACATGCCTTTGACCGTTTTTATGCGGAAAAATTGGGCGTAGATATACAAAATTTGTTGATTTCCCAACCTGACAATGGTGAACAAGCCTTGGAAATAGCCGATAACCTTATCCGTTCGGGTGCAATAGACATTATTGTAATAGATTCAGTAGCGGCATTGACTCCCAAAAGCGAAATAGACGGTGAAATGGGTGATTCAAAAATGGGATTGCAAGCCCGATTGATGTCGCAGGCACTTCGCAAATTAACCGCAACAATCAGCAAAACGAATTGTTGCTGTATCTTTATCAACCAGTTGAGAGAGAAAATAGGTGTCATGTTTGGTAATCCGGAAACAACAACAGGTGGTAATGCCCTTAAATTTTATTCTTCCGTGCGTATAGATATTCGTAGGCAAACGCAGATAAAAGAAGGCGATGAAGTTATTGGTAACCACGTGAAAGTAAAAGTGGTAAAAAACAAAGTTGCCCCACCATTCCGCACTGCAGAATTTGATATAATGTATGGCAAGGGAATTTCCAAAAGCGGAGAAATAGTTGATTTGGGTGTTGAATATGATATTGTTAAGAAAAGCGGCTCTTGGTTTTCGTACAACGATACCAAACTCGGACAAGGAAGAGAAGCCGTTAAACAAATTGTAGAAGACAATCCGGAATTGGCAGAAGAATTGGAAAACAAAATAAAAGAGGCGATTGCTAACAAAAATATTTCCAAAACGGAATAAAAATGCACAAAATTTTTTGTTTATTATTAATAATCAGCCTTTGTTGCTTTTGTTGTCATCGTTCAGACAAGCAAGACCATGTTTCTGATTTGCCACAAGAGTTACAGGATTTGTATGTACAAATAGACAAAGATGCCAAAAATCCGGAACTTTTCAACAAATTAGCAGTATATTTTATTCAAAATCAACAACTTGATAGTGCGTTGAGTGCAATTTCCAAAGCGATTGCTTTGGATTCCGCCAACGAAACGTATTATTTGACATTATCAGATGTTTATTTTGCTCAAACCAATGTTGACTTGTCGGAAGAAACATTGGAAAAAGTTTTGGCAATCAATCCGAAAAATGAAGAGGCTATGTTAAAATTGGCAGAACTTCATTTTTTGCTAAAACGGTATGATTTATCTCAAAAATTTGCAGAACAAAGTCTAAAAACAAATAGTTACAATCCCAAAGCCTATTTTCTTTTGGGTTGGATTTTCCGAGAAAAAGGAGATACGGCCATGGCAATTAACAATTATTTGAAAGCAACAGAGCAAAATTCTGATTATTATGATGCTTATATGGAATTGGGCATATTGTATCATTGCCGTCAAAATGCTTTGGCGATAGATTATTATAACAATGCTTTGAATTGTAAAGTCAATGATTTTCAAGCCTTATACAACAAAGCCATGTTTTATCAGGAAGCCAAAGATTATGACAAAGCATTGGAAATTTATAAGATGATATTGCAAAACGATGTTCATAACAAAATGGCATTGCACAATATGGGTTGGGTTTATATGGCTCAAGGAAAATATGAAGAAGGTTTTGTGTTTTTTTCCAAAGCCATAGAAGAAGACGAAACATACATTGAAGCAATTTACAATCGGGGTCTTTGTTCTGAAATGTTGAACGAAAAAGACAAAGCCCGTCAGGATTTTATGTATTGCTTAAAATTAGATGACCGCTATCAGTTGGCTATAGATGGGTTGAACCGTTTGGATTAAACACATGAAGAAACAATCGCAAACCAAGTTTATTGGAACAATTTCCGCAATAGTTGTTATTGCCCTGCTAATTTGGTTGGCGTGGTATTTTTCCACAATAACTCTTTTTATTATTGTTTCTGTTATTATTACTTTGTTGGCAGCCCCGATAAAACAACTGCTGCAAAAAATAAAAATAGGGAAGAAACAAATAGGCAATAACCTATCAAGTGTATTGTCGTTGTTGGTTATTATTGGGTTTATTACTTTGTTGTTTTGTGTAATAATTCCACCTATTCACCGGCAGATAAGCAGCATTGCAAATTTGAATCCGTATAGTTTTCAAAATTCTTATAACGAACAACTGCAAGTTATAGATGAAGGCTTGCAGAATATCGGTTTTCTGGCAGAAGATGAAAGTTTGGAAGAAATTGTTTTTGAGACTGTTGTCGGCAAAATAAAAACATTTAATGTTTCTACATTTTTTAGTAATGTCATTCAAATGATTGGAGATTTGTTTTTAGGTATTTTTTCCATTTTATTCATTTCCTTTTTCTTTTTGAAAGATGTGCCTAAACTACAACGTTATATTATCAATATGATGCCCAATCGTTATCAAAAGGAAACATCACATATTTTAACTCGTTCGCAAAGGCTGTTGTCCAATTATTTTGCCGGTTTGGCCGTTGAGGTGGTGATAATGGGAGTGTTGGAGTTTATTTTATTGTCAGTCTTGCATATAGAAAATGCTTTGTTAATAGCAGTTTTGGGCGGAATATTGGTTATCATTCCTTTTTTGGGTTCGATAATTGCTTGTGTTTTGGGGTGTGTACTTGCTGTGATGGGTGGTTTTATGCTCAATCCTGAAGTTGCTTTGGTACCTATTGTATTAAAGGTTGTCGGGACATTTGTTTTTTGCCGTTTGTTGGACAATTTCTTCTTGCAACCTTATATTGCTTCTCGCTCTGTCAAGGCACATCCGTTGGAAATATTTTTAATTGTGTTAATTTCAGGG
>JAFZUH010000046.1 GCA_017618435.1 Bacteroidales bacterium
GTAATATTTCTTTTTCTCTGCAAGCGGTGCATAAGCATACAAGTGCTATAAATAAGAATGGAATTGTCTTAATTTTTTTCATAATATTAATAATGATGTATATTTTTTGCAAAGATATAAAAAAATAAGAAAAATGATATATTTATTTTCTTGATTAGTGTAACATTTCTTGTGCGTTTTTCGTATAAGGAAAGAAATGTCAAAAGATATATTTTTTACAAAAAAATAAAAAAAATACAAATAATGTGTTTTATATAAATAAAAAGTGTACTTTTGCAAGTTGAAAATAATGCTTATGGATAGGAATAAACTCATCGGTTTAATTTTCGTTTTGCTTCTCGTTCCATGTAAGGAATTGATGTCGCAAGACTTGCATTTTACGCAGTTTTATGCTGCTCCATTGTATTTGAATCCTGCTATGGCAGGTACTGCGGTTTGCCCACGTCTTGTTGCGAATTTTAGAATGCAATGGCCTAATATAACAGGTAAATATACCTCTTATGCAGCATCGTATGATCAATATTTCAAAGCCTTGTCAGGTGGTATCGGAGTACTTTTTGTCGGAGATAGAGCAGGGCAGAATACGGTAGTTACCAATTGCTTTAGCTTAATGTATTCCTTTAAGGCGGACTTGACAAGAAAAGTTACTTTGCGTTTGGGGTTACAAGCGACTTTGCAACAAAAATCTATCAATCTGAACAATTTGACTTTCGGTGACATGGTAGATCCCAGATATGGTTTTGTGTATGCAACAGCAGAAAATATTGGCAATTATACAAAATTTGTAGCCGATTTTGCTGCAGGTGTGTTGGTGTATTCAGACAAGATGTATGGTGGTATTGCCGTACATCATTTTACCCAGCCTAAAGAAAGTTTTTTCAATTCGGATAGTAAAGATGACAGACTTCCAATGAAAATTACCGCTCATTGGGGGGCAAACTTTGATGTAAAGAAAAGAATGCGTTCCAAACAATCGTTTGGAGATATGTCTTTGTCGCCAAATCTGATTTTCCAATATCAAAGCAAAATATCAGGCGGTTATCAATATACTACTATTAATTATGGTATGTATTTTGGCTGCTATCCTGTAATAGCCGGTGTTTGGTTTAGACAAGGGCTAAAAAATGCTGATGCCTTGATGTTTTTGGTTGGTATAGAATATAAGGTGTTTAGAGTAGGTTATTCTTATGATGTAACTCTTCCCTCAAAAAAATATATGAAACCAAGTACAGGTGGAGCACATGAGGTTTCGGTACAATATATATTGCCATGCCCAAAAACTTCACGTAGGGTGAGAAGTATCACTTGTCCAAAATTTTAAAAAAATAAAGAAACATACAAAAATAAATATATTATGAAAGCCAGAATGAATCTCAAAATGATGATTACCCTTTTTGCGGTAATGACAGTTTTGGCGGCATGTAAATCCAAGTCTGTTTCATCAACAACAGGTTGGAAGTACAATGACCCCAAAAATGGTGGATTTGAAGTAGCCCCTTATCAAGAACAAATTACAGGTCCGGGTTTGGTCTTTGTTGAAGGTGGTCGTTTTACAATGGGTAGAGCGGAAGAAGATGTGATGAAAGATTGGGACAACTTTCCAAGAACAGTAACCGTTTCTTCTTTCTATATGGACGAAACAGAGGTAACCAATCTTGCTTATTTGGAATATTTGCATTGGTTGGAATTGGTTTATATTCCTGTGGATTTGCAGTCCGTTTATTATGCCGCATTGCCCGATACGGCTTGTTGGCGTGATAAATTGTCATATAATGAACCATGGGTTGATGCTTATTTAAGACACCCTTCATTCAGATATTATCCTGTTGTTGGTGTTTCTTGGAATCAAGCAGTTAAATATTGTGCTTGGCGTACAGACCGTGTCAATGAACAGATTTTGGCAGATTTGGGTTTGGTAAATTTGACCAATGAACCTACTGCTGAAGGACACTTTAATACTGAAGCATATCTTCTTTATTCTGATTATGAGCAAAATAGCGATAAACGTTTGCAATATATCACAACAGGTGAAGAAAGAAATGCCAGAATGGAAGATGGTATTTTGTTGCCAAGTTATCGTTTGCCCACAGAAGCAGAATGGGAATATGCTGCTTTGGGATTGATTGGAAATACATTAGATGGTCGTATTTTGGATAGAAGAACTTATCCATGGAATGGTCAGGTTACTCGTACAGACGATAATAAATATATGGGTTCTTTTGTTTTGAATGTTCGTAGAGCAAGAGGCGATTATATGGGTATTGCCGGTGCGTTGAATGACAATAGCACCAGAACAGGTTCTGTATATGATTATTGGCCGAACGATTATGGCTTGTATGGTATGGCAGGCAATGTGGCTGAATGGGTAATGGATGTTTATCGTCCTTTGATGCATGACGATATGTCTGAATTGGATCCATTTAGAGGTAATGTCTATGAAACTGTCAAATTGTTAGATGACGGTACTATTGATGATAGAGATGAACAAGGTAATGTGCCGAAAGTTCCTGTGTCAGATTTTAAAAACGACAGACGTAGAAATTATCGTTCAGCAAATAATATCAACTATTTAGATGGAGATTGGGCTTCTGCAATTGATTTGGATGGAGATAGTTGGCAAAGAAAAAATAACGAGAAGGCCACATCTAATATGTATGACAAATCAGAATATCCAAAAGGCAGTTATTCTTTGGTTGCCGATAATGCAAGAGTAGTGAAAGGCGGTTCTTGGAAAGATATTCACTATTATGCAAGTCCGGGTAATAGACGTTATTTGGACCAAGATGAATCAACAGCATATATTGGTTTCCGTTGTGCAATGACACGTTTAGGATCACAAAAAACAAGATAATAAAGAGATTTAATCGGCAAAATAACAAAAGCCCCCTTTTTCGGGGGTTTTTGTTTTAAAGATAACAAAGAAATGAAATACAATATAGAACAAATTTATCAATTATATTTACAATCTTCTGGTATTTCAACAGATACAAGAAAGATTAAGGAAAAATCTATTTTCTTTGCTTTGAAGGGAGAAAATTTTGACGGAAATAAATTTGCAAAAGATGCTTTAAATGCAGGTGCCAATTATGCTGTGGTAGATGACGCTTCGGTGGTCAATAATGATGAACGTTTTATTTTAGTGGAAAATGTTTTGCAGACATTGCAGGATTTGGCCGCTTGTCATCGGAAAAAACTTCGTATTCCTATTATTGGTATAACGGGAACAAATGGAAAAACAACTACCAAAGAATTGATAAATGCAGTTTTGAGTACCCGATATAAGGTTGTTGCAACACAAGGAAATTTGAATAATCATATTGGAGTGCCTTTGACATTGTTGGAGATAGACCCTAAACATACGCAAATTGCTATTGTGGAAATGGGGGCCAATCATATTGGTGAAATTGCATTTTTGTGTCAGATAGCCCAACCGACTTATGGTCTTATTACGAACATAGGTACTGCTCATTTGGAAGGATTTGGCTCTCAAAATGGAATTATTGAAACCAAAAAAGCATTGTATGAATCCGTAAAACATGTTGATGGAACCTTGTTTGTTAATGCAGATGATGAATTGTTGTTGCATTTGGCGGGTAATGCCAAGCAATTGACATACGGCAAAAAGGGAGTGGTGAAGGGTATTTGCAATGAGAAAAAAATGTATATGACTTTCCGTTTACCGGATTTTAACAAAATCATATCCACACAATTGACAGGTGCCTATAATTTTCCGAATGCAATGGCTGCTGTAGCGGTGGGTTTACATTTTGGCGTTGAAATTGAGGATATTGTTTATGCTTTAATTTCATATAAACCTACCAATAGTCGTTCGCAAGTGGAAGAAATTCATGGACATACAATTATTGTTGATGCTTATAATGCCAATCCTTCAAGTATGAAAGAGGCTATATTAAACATGTCCAAACTTAAATCTGAACATAAAATATTGATTCTCGGTTCGATGAAAGAATTAGGAACGGAAAGCCAAAATGAACATGAAAAAATTATAAAATTGATTGAACAGCAAGATTTTGAACAAGTATATCTTTTGGGTAAAGAATATGGGCAAACAACAAATGCCAAAATTTTAATTTCAGATTCTTTTGAGAAAATGGTTGAGGCAATACAAAAAAATATACCCTCGGAATCAACAATTTTACTAAAAGGTTCGCGTTCTATGAGAATGGAGCGATTTTTGGATTTTCTATAGAAATATATGCAAGAATATATTGTAATAGGTTTAATGTCAGGAACATCGTTAGATGGTTTAGATGTTGTTGCCTGTCAATTTGTATGTCAAGATGAGCAAATTTATCTTCAGGATATATTAGCGGCAGAAACCTTTGCTTATGAGTCATCTGTAGTGCAATTATTAGCTCAGGCAAAGACATTGTCAGCGGAAGAATATGTTCGTTTGCATGTTTTTTTAGGGCATTATATGGGTAAAAAAACAGCCCAATTTATAAAAAAATATAATATTTCGGCTGATTTTGTAGCGTCCCATGGACAAACTGTTTTTCATCAGCCGCAAATCGGTGTTACATCGCAAATAGGAGACGGTGCGGCTATTGCTGCGGAATGTGGTTTGCCTGTTGTTTGTGATTTCCGTTCTTCAGACCTTGCCTTTGGCGGACAAGGTGCACCATTGGTGCCAATAGGTGATGCAATGTTGTATGCAGACTATGATTATTGTTTGAATATTGGAGGTATTTGTAATATTTCATATCAGGTTGATAATGATAGAATTGCATTTGATATTTCTCCCGCAAATATGGCTTTGAATCATTTTGCACAAAAATTGGGA
>JAFZUH010000047.1 GCA_017618435.1 Bacteroidales bacterium
GAAAGAAATCTAAATAAAAAAAGAGCAACAAATGTTGCTCTTTTTTTATAATATTCTGTCTTTTACAAATTAGTAAATAATGCCTTTATCATAGGCTTTTTGTAATGAATTTAATACTCCATTTCTATTGATATGTTTGATACCTTTAGCAGAAACCTTCAATACCACCCATTCATCTGTTTCCGGAATATAAAATTTCTTTTCTTGCAAATTTGGATAAAATCTACGTTTCGTTTTTATATTTGAATGAGAAACATAATTTCCTTTTAATGCTTTTTTTCCTGTTATCACACAAATTTTTGACATAATATAAATACCTTTCCTTTATTTTTTACTCTATTACGTTTTCAGAAATGCAAAGATACAACTTTTTTTCTTACCAATAACTAATTTATTGAAAATATTTTTTCTTATATCATTTTTCCAAACCAAATTTTTTTTTTTAAGAAAGAACTATAAGGCGAGACGGAAACCGAGGTTACTAATTATTAGATTATTTGTTTGACATTTCTTTTGTTAAACGTTCTGTAAGCAAAGGTATTATTTTGTGGACATCACCCACAATTCCCATATCTGCCACTTGGAAAATCGGAGCAAATTTATCTTTGTTTATTGCAATAATAAATTCAGATTCTTCCATTCCTGCCAAATGTTGAATAGCCCCAGAAATACCGCAAGCAAAATACACATCCGGTCTGACGGTTTTTCCCGTTTGACCAACTTGTTTATCATGTTCCATCACACCTGCATCTACCATAGAACGGGAAGATGAAACTTGAGCATGAAGTACTTGAGCCAATTTATCCAATTTTCTAAACCCTTCTTCATTACCGACACCACGTCCACCTGATACCAAAATTTTGGCTTCTGTAATATCTATTTTTGTTTTTTCGTTCTTAATAGTTTCCAATAATTTGACTTTGAATTTAGATTCATCAAATTGTGGCATAAAATTGATAATCTCCCCTTTTCTACTATCGTCTTTGGTGGCTTTTTGCATAACCCCCGGACGAACGGTTGACATTTGCGGACGATGTTCTGTACACATAATTGTTGCCATCAAATTACCGCCAAAAGCAGGTCTTGTCATCATCAAGTGCCCGTCTTCTGATATTTCCAGACTTGTACAATCTGCGGTTAAACCTGTGGACAATCGGGCAGACAATCTAGGACCCAAATCACGACCAATTGTACTTGCTCCTATCAATACGATAGCAGGATTAAATTTATTTATCACTTGATAAATGGCTTGAGCATATTGCTCTGTCAAATAATCTTTCAATTGAGGGCAATCCATACAAATAACTTCATCGGCACCGTATGCTATCAAAGTTTGGCATTGGTCAGTTATTTGATACCCTGGAAACATTGCAACTACTTTTTGATTCAATTTTTGTGCCAATTCATGGGCTTTGCCAAGCAATTCCAAAGCAACTGATTGAATTTCACCATTTCTTTGTTCTATAAAAACAAATACATTTTTACTTGTTAACTTATCCATATTTAATCTATTTTATGAATTTTATCATTTGTGTAAAAACACTTAAATGATGAATTTTTCTTTTAATTTATTAATAATTATTTCGACCGCTTGTTCGCTATCCACTTCATACATTTGCCCTGCCGCTTTTGTTCCTTTGGTGAAAGATTTTTTCACTCTTGTAGGAGAACCATTCAAACCTAATTTGGATTTGTCGACAGGGAAAGTGTCTGCTGTCCATATTTCCACTTCTTTATCAAAAGCGTCCATAATACCGGCAACTGACATGTAGCGTGCCTTATTTGCAGAAGCCAATACAGTGAACAAACACGGTGCATCTACTGACAATAGTTGATACCCGTCTTCTGTTTCTTTTTTGACAGTAAATGTTTTATTACCGTCAAATTTCAAATCGGTAACATAAGAAACTTGAGGCAATCCCAAATGTTCCGCAATTTGAGGACCAACTTGTGCCGTATCTCCATCAATAGCTTGACGCCCTGTAATAATAATATCATAATCAAGATTTTTCAAGGCTGCAGCCAAGGCATTTGATGTTGCCAATGTATCAGCACCCGCAAACACTCTATCGGTAAGCAATATTGCCCTATCAACTCCCATGGCAAATGCCTCTCTTAAAATTTCATCGGCTTGAGGCGGTCCCATGGTTATAACTGTAACATGGGCATTATATTTGTCTTTTAATTGCAAAGCAAATTCCAAGCCGCCTTTGTCATCGGGATTCATTATACTTGGAACTCCTGTACGAATTAAAGTACCAGAAACAGGATCTATTTTTATTTCTGTGGTATCCGGAACTTGTTTTATACAAACTACAATTTTCATATTCAATATATTATGTAAAAAAAATTATTTAAACAATTTACCTGCAATTACCATTCTTTGCACTTCAGATGTACCTTCATATATTTCGGTAATTTTTGCATCTCTCATCATTCTTTCCACCGGATATTCTCTGGTATAACCATAACCGCCATGGAATTGAACGGCTTTTGTGGTTACTTCCATAGCCGTTTCAGCAGCGAACAATTTACACATGGCAGCATCAGCGGAATATGGCAACCCACTGTCTTTTTTGTATGACGCACTACGTACCAACAAACGAGCCGCTTGAACACGAGTTTCCAAATTGGCAATTTGGAATTGAGTATTTTGAAAAGCCGCTAATGCTCTTCCAAATTGTTTCCGTTCCTTGGTATATTTTATGGTTTCATCAAGAGCCCCTTGTGCTATTCCCAACGCTTGCGAAGCAATACCGATACGTCCTCCGTCAAGTGTTTTCATGGCAATGGCAAAGCCCTTGCCCTCTTTGCCTAAAAGATTTGCTTTGGGAATACGGCAATTTTCAAATATCAACTCACGGGTAGCAGAACCTCTAATACCCATTTTCAACTCTTTTTTGCCGAAAGTAAAACCGGGAGTGTCTTTTTCTACAATAAATGCAGATATACCTTTTGTTCCTAAAGACTTGTCTGTCATTGCAAAAACAACATATACATGGGCATATCCCGCATTGGTGATGAATATTTTATTTCCATTCAACACCCATTCATCACCGTCTAATACTGCCGTTGTTTGTTGCATAGCAGCATCTGTTCCTGCATTGGGTTCTGTCAAACCAAATGCTCCCAACCATTCACCGGAAGCCATTTTCGGCAGATAATATTGTTTTTGTTCTTCTGTTCCATGGTCTAAAATCGGAGACATTCCCAATGATGTATGAGCGGAAACAATAACACCTGTTGTTGCACATACTCTTGACAATTCTTCCACTGCCATAGAATACATTTGATTGGTTCCGCCTTGCCCGCCATATTCTTTGGGAATTGGAATGCCAAACAAACCAATTTTCTTCATTTTTTCCACTGTTTCAATAGGGAAACGTTCTTGATCGTCTATTTCTGCAGCAAGTGGTTTCACTTCATTTTCTGCAAATGAACGAATCATTTGCAAAAACAATTCTTCTTTTTTATTTATACTAAAATCCATATAATATTATATTTCTTTGATTAATCGTTAATATATTTATTTGTTATCAAAACCTTTATTTACAAATAAATAATCAGCATTCAATTTGATATTCTATCTTCAATATTTATTTGACAATTTTGGGTTTGATTTGCAAAGATAGCATTTTTTTCTTATCAAAACAAATATTTCAATGAAATATATACTATTTTATAAAGTTGCAGTTAATCTGATAAACGATGGAAAAGTAAAGTTATCTATTGTTGGTTTCACTTTTAAAATCACATGTGATTTTTCCTGCCCATTGCCCATTATGTTTTGATAGAGTTCATAAACATCTTTTAACGACCTTTCTTTCAACAATTTTGCAGCATCATACATCACAGGAACTTTTACGGTTGTGGTTGCATTCGGTTGTATAACTATTGTTTGGGAATAGCTTCCTCTTAACAACTCCTCTCCTTCATACTCCACTATCCATTGTATTTTATTAATGGTTGCCTGCTGATTAGATGGATTTTTAACATCTACTCCAACTTTAAATTTAATTTCGGCAGTTTTATTCGTAATAGCGGAAACAATTTTCATCGCATCAAGCACATTCAATTGATTTATATCCTTAACCTTATCCAAATTTATTCCTGCTATATAAAAATCAGACAAACCTGTTACGGCAAAAGAACATTTGGCCAAAACTTTGGATTGTTTGACAACAGAACACGAATAAACCAACAAACAACATACACATAATAAAACACCTGTCTTTTTCATTTTCTCAATATTTTGAAACATTTTTATAAAACAAAGAAAAGCCATCTTTCGATAGCTTTTCCTGAATACTCAATGAAAATCAAAAACTATTTGTTTTCTTGTAAGGTTTTCATTTTTTCATTTATATCTTTGAGTTTATCATATTCGTTAGTTCTTGTATATACTTGACGTAACATATACAAAGTATTATAATCATTACCTTGTATCGCTTGTGCTTTTTCCAAGAACGGTTGTGATTTTTTCAATATTTCCTCTGAAGCCGCTTTAACTCTATCGTATTCTGCATCATCATCAATATCGCCAAGTCCTTTGGCCATATCTGCATATTGGTTAAAATAGCAACTGCCCATATTATAATTTACTTCGTATGATTCCGGTGCTATTTCAAGTGCTCTTTGCAGATATTTTTCCGCATCGTTGTATTTATGTTGTCCTATCAAAGAAGAACCGTAGTTTACAAGCATTGTTATATCGTTCGGATTTTTGCTTAAAGCATCTTCCATAATTTCGGTGGATTTATCTTCCATTCCAGCCCAAGAATAAACAATGGCCGCTGTTGAAGCAAATGCATAATAATTGCTATCCCCTTCAAACATTTTCAAAGTTTCTTCCACTCCTTGTAATGTTATTGCTGGATCTTCAGCAAATTGATATGCAGTTGCCAACAATCTATAAGGAAGGATTCCTTGACCTTTATATTTGTTTTTCAACAATACGGCAAATTCCTTTTTCGTAATATCATATTGTTTTGCATGGAAAGCAGTAAATCCATACATAAATACGGTATTAACATTTGCATTGGCTTTTCTTGCCATTTCTGCCACTAATACAGCACTGTCCATCGCTTGATTTTGCAACAAAGCATAGGCTTTTTGGAACAACATATTTGAAACGAATACCAAACCTTGTTTTGGAGATTGCGGTTTCATATTTGGCACTGCCACATTAGGATCCAATGTCAAGGCTTGCATATAAGCATTATAGGCTTCTATGTCTGCATTAGGTAACATTTTTTTGTAATAATCGTTGTTCGAATTACTTATTTGCAATGCAATATTACCATAATACAACCACGTTTTTGCTTCATTTTTCGTATCTTCATATTCAAGAGCATTCTTTATTGAACGCAAGGCTTTGTCGTAATAGCCGTTTCCATAATGAGAATATGCATTACGAAGTTCTTTTTCCCCTGATTGTGCTGTTGCCCAACTAATCGCTCCTATCAATGAGAGCATTAAAACTAACTTTTTCATAACACTTTATTTTTTATTGTTATTTAATTTTCTTCGTTATTATTTTCTATTTCTGTTATTTCTTGTATTTCTGTTGATTCAACTATATCTTCGTCTTCATCTGTTTCAGTTGGCACCTGAGTTACCGCTGCTATTACATCACCTTGTTTTATGTTGATTAAACGTACACCTTGTGCCGCTCTTCCCATCACTCTCAAGGTTGCAATTTTCAACCTGATTGTAATACCGCTACGGTTGATAATCATCAAATCTTCATCTTCTGTTACACCTTTTATGGCAATCAATTTACCTGTTTTTTCTGTAATAGAGATAGTTTTGACACCTTTTCCGCCTCGGTTGGTTTCTCTATAATCCTCAAACAAAGAACGTTTACCATAACCATTTTCAGATACAACTAAAATATCCTCACCTTTTGATGATACACAAACCATGCCAATCACCTTATCTTGGTCATCTGCCAAGCGAATTCCACGGATACCTGAAGCGTTTTTACCCATCGGACGCACCAGATTTTCAGGGAAACGAATAGCCTTACCTGAACGCAATGCCATCATTATCACAGAATTGCCATCTGTCAATCGTGCTTCCAACAAATTATCACCTTCTCGAATTGTTACGGCAATAATACCATTTTGACGCGGACGTGAATAGGCTTCCAGTGATGTTTTCTTAATAATACCTTTTTCTGTACATAATACAATATAATTATTATTAATGTAATCACTATCCGATAAGTTTTTCACATTAATTACCGCTTTTATTTTATCATCAGCAGCAATGTTCAATAAATTCTGGATAGCACGCCCTTTTGAAGTTTTATTGCCTTCCGGTACCTCAAAGGCTCTCAACCAAAAACATTTACCTTTTTCTGTAAAGAATATCAAATAATTATGATTGGTTGCGGTATAAATATGTTCTATAAAATCTTGGTCTCGGGCATCGGCACCTTTCATTCCTTTGCCACCACGATGTTGTACTTTGTATTCGCTCAACGAAGTACGTTTTATATAACCTAAATGGGAAATGGTAATCACCACATCTTCATCAGGAATAGTATCTTCTATACGGAAATCCGAAGCAGAATATTCTATTTTACTTCTTCTTTCATCGCCATAATTTTCTTTAACCTCCAACAACTCTTGTTTTATCAAATCCATTCTCATGCTTTCATCAACAAGGAATTTGTTGAGATAGTCTATTTTTTCCGCTAAATCGTCATGTTCTTTCTGCAATTTATCTCTTTCCATTCCTGTCAATTGTCTCAACCGCATTTCAACAATTGCAGCCGCTTGTATTTCAGAAAATTGCCATTTGTCTACCAAACCTTGTTTAGCTTCATCAACTGTTTTGGAAGCACGGATATGTTCAATAATTAAATCAATAATATCCAAGGCTTTTAAGAATCCTTGTACCAAGTGCATTCTTTCCATCGCCTTATTAAGGTCAAACTTTGCACGGCGAATGACAACTTCATGACGGTGTTCTATAAAATATTTAATTAAATCTTTAATATTCAACGTTAATGGTCGTCCATGCACCAACGCAACATTATTGACACTATAAGACGATTGGAGCGGTGAATATTGATATAATTTATTGATAATTACATTTGTAACAGCATCACGTTTCAGTTCCAAAACCACCCGTATGTCTTTTTTGGATTCATCACGAATTTCAGCAATGCCTTCAATTTTGCCTTCTTTCACCAAATCGGCAATTTTCTTCACCATTTCGGCCTTGTTCACTTGATAAGGCACGTTTGTGATAACAATGCGTTCCCTACCGTGTTCATGTTCTTCGTTTTCAACGGCAACATCACCACGCATGATAATTCTACCACGTCCTGTCATCATGGCATCTTTAACACCATCATAACCGTATATGGTACAACCTGTTGGAAAATCAGGTGCTTTGATGTATTTTAGAATTTCTTCTATTTCTATATCAGGATTATCAATATAGGACACCATTCCATCTATCACCTCCGATAAATTATGCGGAGGCATATTGGTTGCCATACCAACGGCAATACCGGAAGAACCATTGATGAGCAGATTGGGTATTTTGGCTGGCAAGATAGTGGGTTCTTTTAAGGTTTCATCGAAATTGGGCATCATATCCACAGTATCTTTTTCGATGTCTTTAATCATATCTTCTGCCATTTTTTTCATGCGTGCCTCAGTATAACGCATTGCAGCAGGAGAATCTCCATCTATGGAACCAAAATTGCCCTGCCCTTCTACCAATGTATAGCGTAAAGACCATTCTTGAGCCATACGCACCATGGCATCATACACAGAGCTATCGCCATGCGGGTGGTACTTACCCAAAACCTCACCGACAATTCTCGCTGATTTTTTTGTAGGTTTATTATGAAAATTACCTATATCATACATGGCATATAATATTCTCCGATGAACAGGTTTGAACCCATCTCTCACATCAGGTAAGGCACGAGAAACAATAACCGACATAGAATAATCTATGTATGCCGATTTCATTTGTTCCTCTATATTTACAGAAATAATCCGTCCGTTAGATTCTTGCATATCTTTCAAATATATTGTATATTAACAATTTAAAAATTTCAATTCCTAATTTACAAAGATACAAAAAAAATACACTAAAAATCCATTTTCATATTTTTTTTATTCAACTTTTTTTTGTTAAAAAAACAATATTTAATTTTATAAAATCAAATTCAATATATTGTACCTTTGAAAATTTAATTTTAATACGTAATTTCATACAATGAATAGCAAGTGGGATTTTTCAACAGAAGCAGAAAATATATTATTGGATAGTGCACGCCAAGCCGTTCGTTACAATAGTTCATACATTACAATAGACCATATATTTTATAGTCTATTGTATCAAAAAGCAGATATTATCAATGCTATTTTTGTACATTTTGAAGTGAACGCCTATGATATTCTCAATAGAATAGATTACACATTGAAACAACAAGGTGCCCAATCGTCTTTTAATGCCCAGCACAAACCGCCTTTTATCAAACAAGCGACCTCAATGTTTGATTTGGCTGCACTTTTGGCAAAAAAAGACAACAATTCCGAAATTAAAGAATATCATCTTTTTTTGGCTATACTTAAACAGAAAGACAATTATCCAAGCAACATACTAAAACAAGTCGGCATAACTTTTGAATCTGTATATGCCTACCTCAAAACAGTTTCAAATATGGACACTAATATTCATAACATGACAGATGACATGGATGACATGGACGATATAGATAATGATGATGACAATGATATGTTTGATGAATTTAGCGATTCCGCATTTTTCAAACCATCACCTGACAAAAAACAAACGAAGAAAAACTTCAAAAAAAGCACCACACCTGTTTTGGATTCCTTTGGACGAGATTTGAACAAGGCCGCAGAAGAAGACAAGTTAGACCCCGTTGTCGGTCGGGATAAAGAATTGGAACGTATAGCCCAAGTGCTTAGCCGAAGAAAAAAGAACAATCCTATTTTAATAGGGGAACCCGGGGTCGGCAAATCGGCTATAGCCGAAGGACTCGCCTTGCGAATTGTTCAAAAGCGTGTCCCCCGTATATTATTGAACAAACGTGTAGTAACATTAGACATCGGTTCAATGGTAGCCGGAACCAAATATCGCGGACAATTTGAAGAACGGATGAAAGCCGTTTTAGCTGAATTGGAAGTAAACCCCAATGTAATTCTTTTTATTGATGAAATTCATACTATCGTAGGTGCTGGCAATGCGTCAGGTTCGTTAGACGCTTCTAATATGTTCAAACCTGCCTTGGCTCGTGGCGAAGTGCAATGTATTGGGGCTACAACTTTAGATGAATATCGCAAAAACATAGAATCTGACGGAGCCTTGGAACGCCGTTTCCAAAAAATATTGGTAGAGCCAACATCTGTAGACGATACCATTCAGATTTTACAAAATATCAAGAGCAAATACGAAGACCATCATCTTGTCCATTATACAGATGAGGCCATCAAAGCCTGCGTATATTTGACTCAACGTTATATTTCAGATCGTTGCTTGCCCGACAAAGCCATTGATGCTATGGATGAAGCAGGTTCAAGAGTACATATTAATAATGTGATTACCCCTGACAATATTCTGCAATTGGAAAATGAATGTAATTTGTTGAATGAAAGAAAGAACAATGCCATTGCCAAACAAGATTACGAAGAAGCGGCAGCATGCAGGGACAAAATCGCTCATCTTAACGAAGAACTAAAAATTGCACAACAACAATGGGAAGACAGCCTTAAAGAACATCGTGAAACCGTAACAGAAGAAACTGTTGCTGATGTTATCGCCATGATTACGGGGGTACCTCAAAAACGTATCAGCAAAGATGATACCAAACGGCTCAATAGTATGGAAGATGAACTCAAAAACAGTGTCATCGGACAAGACGAAGCCGTTAGTAAAATCACCAAAGCCATTCGCAGAAACAAAGTCGGACTCAAAGACCCATCCAAACCAATAGGTACATTTATGTTTTTAGGACCGACAGGTGTTGGTAAAACATTCTTATGCAAGGTTTTGGCAAAATATCTTTTTGATACCGAAGATGCTATTGTCAGAATTGACATGAGTGAATATATGGAAAAATTTTCCATCACACGACTTATTGGAGCACCTCCGGGATATGTAGGCTACGAAGAAGGTGGCACCTTGACAGAAAAAATCAGACGCAAACCCTACTCTATTGTACTTTTAGACGAAATAGAAAAGGCTCATTCCGATGTCTTTAACCTATTATTGCAAGTTTTTGATGAAGGACGTCTAACGGATAGTTTGGGGCGAACAGTGGATTTTAAGAATACCATTATTATCATGACTTCCAATATTGGTAGCCGACAACTCAAAGAATTTGGTCAAGGTGTTGGTTTTTCTACGGCAACAAGACAAGAAAATGCTGTCAGAGATGCACAAAAGACAATAGAAGATGCTCTGAACAAACAATTCGCACCCGAATTTTTAAATAGAATTGATGACATTATTATTTTCAATCCTTTACAAAGAGAAGACATACACAAAATTATTGACTTGGAAATAAAATATGTATATCAACGTATGCAAGAATTGGGTATTTATTTCACCTTGAGTGAAAAAACAAAAGATTTTATCGCCGAAAAAGGTTGGAGTGCCCAATATGGAGCAAGACCACTGAAACGTGTAATTCAAAAATACATAGAAGACACTATTGCTGAGGAAATTATCAATGAAAAAATAGCTAAAGGAGATACTATTGTTGTTGATTTTGATGAGGATAAAAACGATATTGTTATAAACAAACAATAAAACCATATTGTTATGCGAATTGGAGTGAATACAAGATTGTTTGTCAAAGGAAAAATGGACGGATTGGCTTGGTTTGCCTATGAAATTTTGCAAAGAATGGTCAAAAATCATCCCAATGATGAATTTATATTTTTTTTTGACAGACAACCCAATGATGAATTTTTGTTTGCTCCCAATGTAAAAGCGGTTGTTCTGCACCCACAAGCCAGACACCCTATTTTGTGGTTTTGTTTTTTTGAACTGAGTTTGCCCAAAGCCATACGGAAAGAAAAAATAGATGTATTTTTTTCTCCCGATGGTTTTATTAGTTTAAGGACAAAGATAAAGACATTCAATATTATACATGACCTCAATTTTGAACATTTTCCTCACCTGCTTCCGCCATTTGTAGGATGGTATTACCGTTTCTTTTTCCCTAAATTTGCAAAAAAATCGAACAGATTAGCTACAATATCTGCATTTTCCCAAAAAGATATTGCTCAACTATATGGTATTGATGCAGAAAAAATAACAATTATTCCAAATGCTTCTGCCAAGGATTTCCATCCAATTACCCAAGATGAACAATTGGCAATAAGACACAAATATACCAATGACAAACCATTTTTTATCTTTGTCGGAACTGCAAACAAACGCAAAAATATTGCCAATATCCTTCGGGCTTTTGAAAACTTCAAACAAAAAGGTCATACAGAAAAATTGGTATTTGCCGGAAATCTGAAAAATTGGGATAAAGAAATGAATGATGTTTTACATAAAATGTCATTCAAAAATGAGATTATCTTTACAAATTATATTTCCACTTATGAATTAAATAAATTGCTGTCCTCTGCCACTGCATTATTGTATCCATCTCTTTTTGAAGGTTTTGGTGTGCCTATACTGGAGGCTTTTGCCTGTCAAACTCCTGTTATTACCTCAAAAACAAGTGCCATGCCCGAAGTTGCAGGCGAAGCCGCTATTTTAGTCAATCCAATGAATATAATTGAAATAACGGATGCAATGTGCAATATTGTTGAGAATAATGAACTTAAACAAATCTTAATTGCAAAAGGCAACTTGCAATTACAAAATTATTCGTGGGATAACAGCGAAGCACTGGTTTGGAATGAACTACAAAAGATGTAAAAAATATGAAAAAACGATTCTTATTGATAGGTATATTTTGCTGTATATTGTTGTCTTGCAACCATAACAATCAAGTTGTACCCTACGCAAGGGTGAATTTTTCGGTCAATACCACTTCCACCAATTTAATTCATGTGGGCGGTTATGAATATTTTACAGGAGGCGTAAGCGGCATTTTCGTTTATCGTTCTGATATGCTTACTTTTCACGCTTATGACAGAGCCTGCCCATACGATTGGGAAAACGGAGGTCGTGTTGAAGTTGATACAAACAACAATTTTATACTTATAGATTATAAATGCGGTTCCAAATTCAATATATTAGATGGTTATCCATTAAGCGGCAAAGCGGAGGAACCTCTGCAAGAATACAATGCACAAATGATAGATGACATATATTTGCGAGTCTATAATTAGAATATGATACGATTAAAATGCAATAAAAAACCTTTCATATCGTTTAATTTAAGTAATATCAAATATAATGAAATTCAAATTTTATTTTATAAATATATTGA
>JAFZUH010000048.1 GCA_017618435.1 Bacteroidales bacterium
CACCCTTGCGGTAGCAAGAGAGCCAATGCCTTGGGCATATATGATATGAGCGGAAATGTATGGGAATGGTGCAAAGATTGGTACAGCAGTTCTTATACAAGTTACGATACCAACAATCCTACGGGTCCGTCGTCGGGGTCTAACCGCGTGAATCGGGGTGGTGGTTGGTACAACCGTGCGGGGGGCTGCCGTGTGGCCTATCGTAACTACAGCGCTCCCGGCGATCGCAGCTACCTTCTCGGCTTCCGCGTTGTGCTCCTTCAATAAGTTTATTGCAAAATGTTCCTGCTTAAAAAAATAAAAAAGAAAATGCAAGACAAAAATGAAGCAGATAGCAGCAAACAGCGTTGCTGCCTATCTGCTGAATAATTGTCTTGCCAACGAAAATGCCGCGTAGCGGCTCGCGATAAAATTAAAAAAACGATGCAAATACGAATTTTTACAATACCATTGTTCGACAATACCGAACTGACAGAAGAAATGAACGCCTTTTTGCGGGGACATAAGGTCCTTACGCTTGACCGCCAGCAAATAACTCTTGGCGAACAAGCCTTTTGGACATTTTGTGTAAGTTATCTGCCCTCACAAACCAACAGCAGTATGGGGCAGACACAACAAAAACAAGCAAAACCGGACTATAAGGAAATTCTTGATGAAGAAACTTTTGCCAAATTTTCCCAGTTACGGCTTATCCGTAAGCAATTGGCGGAAAAAGATGCCGTTCCCGCTTATGCCGTATTTACCGACAGCGAACTCGCGGAAATAGCCCGATTGAAAGAATTTGAACCCGACAAACTCAAAACCATACAAGGTATAGGACAAAAAAAGGTGGAAAAATACGGATATGCCCTCTGTGAAAAATACAAAGAACAGACCAAATAAGAAAAAGAACAATGAAACGGGTAGGTTTTCTTATGGAACAGGTGGCAGATATGGACAATCTTCGGGAGGCATTTTACAAAGCCCAACAGGGTAAAAGTGCCAAACAAGAAGTTATATCCTACAGAGAAAATTTGGAAAAAAATTTGCTCCTACTGCAAAAGCAACTGCTTGCAGGAGATGTACAAGTAGGTAAATATCAGTTGTTTAAAATATACGACCCCAAAGAACGTGTGGTTTGTGCCGCTGCTTTTGAAGAAAGAGTATTGCACCACGCCCTCATCAATATTTGTGCCCCGTATTTTGAACGGCATTTTATCAGCACCACTTGTGCCAACAGAAAAGAAAAAGGCATCTATAAGGCTTTGGCTTTGGCTCACATCGCAATGGGAAAATACAAATACGTGGCAAAATTGGATGTCAGAAAATATTTTGACAGTATCAATCATGCCGTACTCAAACAATTGCTGCGGAGACTTTTTAAAGACAAAACGCTGCTAACAGTAATGGATACCGTTATTGATTCTTACGAAGTTGCCGATGGTAGAGGTGTTCCTATCGGTAATCTGACTAGTCAATATTTCGCCAATTACTATCTTTCCGGTCTTGACCATTATGCCAAAGAAAACCTGAAAATACCTGTATATGTGCGTTATATGGACGATATACTATTTTTCGGTAACGACAAGCAAATCATAAAAAAACAAATTGAAAATATAAACATATATGTACAACAACAATTGATGTTAAAAATGAAATCTCCTCAAATATTGCCCACTACCGAAAGTGTTGCATTTTTGGGATACCGACTGCAAGGCAGAACCATTGCCCTGACAACAAGAAGTAAACGCAGATTTGAAAAAAAATATAAAATTGCAGAAAAATTACTGGCAACAAACAAATGGACAGAACAAGAATATCAAACACATATTATGCCCTTATTTGCATTTGTAAAACATGGATATACGAAAAAATACAGGAAAAGAATTATAGAAAAGGTGAGCGTCGTCGGGGTCTAACCGCGTGAATCGGGGTGGTAGTTGGAACAACAATGCGAGGAACTGCCGTGTAGCAAATCGTAACAACAACACTCCCGGCAATCGCAACAACAATCTCGGCTTCCGCGTTGTGCTCCTTCAGAGTCTAAAGCAGGGACGGATGTCTTGCAATAAACAGATGTTCACCTGCCTGCCTAAGGCAGACGAATCGAACGGTTGAAAACCGCCGAAAAACAGATATTGGTAGGTTTGTGGTTGTATACAAAGTCGAAGATTTCTGTTTTATAAATAAATGAAATAGGATAATAGTAAAAAAATTGTTTTTTGAAAGAAGAAAAGAGAGATAGATTGTAATAAAAAGTTAGCGAAAAAACCAAATAATGCGAAAATGCTGAAATACAAATTTTTAAGGTTATAAAAACTGTTTTCACTACACATTTTTGAGGTTTGAAAAAGTACTTTCACTACACATTTTTGAGGTTTCTGTCGCAAAAAATCGGATAAAGAGAAAATATTCAATGTGTTTTAGTACGTAAATATTTGATTATAAGTAAAATAATATTTAAATAGAAAAATAGTAGAGATATGACAAAAAAAGTGTTTTTTAATTTATTGTTGGGTATGCTATTGACCATATATAGCCTGCCGGTTTTAGCCCAATCCACCCCCAATTGGTACGATAATGATATGCGGAGGTCTTTTTATCCAGAAAGTCAATATTTTACAGGTTTTGCCGAGGGGCAAAGGGTCGGTTCGGAACGGTTGGATGTTACTACCCAACGCCTGAAAGATGCGGCAAAAGTAGAAGCCGTAAGCACCATTCGCGTACATGTGCAAAATGTTTCTGTAAATCATGCACTTAGTCAAACCTTACGCACAATGGAAGGCACATTTCGCCAATCTATGCGGGAATTTTCCTCCAACACACAAACGACAGTGGATATGGAAATCCCCGGCTTGCAGATAGAGTCATGGCAGAACCCGCAAAACGGCAATATTGCCGCTTTTGCTTGGGTGAAAAAAAGTACGCTCATCAAGCAATTGGAAAAGAAAATTACAATAGGACTTACCAAAATAGAAACGTCATTGGACCAAATAGACCAACTTGTCCAAACAGGGCAGAAAATGCAGGCACGTACGCTTGCGGAAAAAACCCTTCCGCAATTTGCAGAAATAGACGAAACCCAAAAAATACTTGCCTCTGTAGATGCCAATGCCGATGAGGAAAGTTTGCAGTTGCAGGAAACCCGCACCTTGCAACGTCGCTTAATAAGCATTGTTACACAATTGAAAAACGGAATAAATATCTATATTTCAGTAAATGCCGATATGTTCGGCACAAAATACACCGCACTGAAAAGCGAAATACAAGGGGAATTGAGCAAAACAGGTTGCAATTTTGTATCCAGTGCCACCCAGTCAGATTGGGCAGTGTATGTAAACGCTCCGTCTCGACAATGCAACAAAGCGGTTTTCGGCGGAACAAGCACTTATTTTGTCTATGTCGATGCGAATATCGTTGTAGAAAAAACCTCAACAGGGCAACGTATCTATGAAAACCAAATAAGTGAAAAAGGAGGGCATACGCATAACTTTGAACAAGCCGCACGGGCAGCCTATAAGGAAATTTCGCCAAAAATAAGCAAAATTGTCCTCCAACAGATTCAACAATAGGCTGAAATACAGGTAAATAATATATAATTGTCCGAAATTGGAATCAAACTCCAATTTCGGACAATTTGTTTAAAAGTTCAAGTTGGAAAGTTATAAAATCAGGGAAAATATGCTACTTTTGCACCTAAAAAAGAACAGATGAAAGAACCACGGGAAAAACTTTGGAATATCAATTATATATGGACAATGGTTGCAAACTTTTCCATGTATTTTGCCTTTTATCTGCACTTTCGCTGATAATAAAAGCATAATTGGAGATAACCGATTTTTGCAATCATTGGTGTGAGTTCATTGCTATAATCTCGATTCAGAAGACAAGAATCAGTTTATTGAGAAAAATTAGCGATAAGTATGTGTACAAAAATAGAAGAATTTACTATCTTTGACATATTGAAGAGAAAAGACTATAAAAACGAAGTCATATAAAGAGGGATATATCTGATACCATTACGTTCCTTATAATCTGCTGGGTGAATGACCGTAGGTGTGGTTATATATTCTCCAAATTTACGGACACATTTGTTTAATGAGTGTATAGTATATCCTGCAGAGGATTTTACTTCTATGGGAATAATATTGTGTCGGGAAGTTATGTGTTCTTTGCGGATAAGAAAATCTATCTCCATTCTATTATCGGCATTATTATTGTCTATATTAGAGTAAAAATATAATTTATGTCCAGAAGCCACTAACATTTGTGAAACAATATTTTCTATAAGCATACCTGCATTTATTTCCAACTTGTCTAACAAAATTTTTCGATATAATTCCTCCGAAACAACTTGTTTTTCATCAAAAGCATGAGATAGTAACAAACCAGTATCAGCCATATAACATTTGAGGGTTGAGCGGTCCATGTTGAGTTTTAATCCGATATTGGGAGACGTGGTATTATAGCCGCAATTGATGATTTGAGCATCACTAAGCCACATAAATGCCTCTTCATAATCACGCATACGTGCTTCTTTTTTGATGTTTGACAAACGGAATTTACGTTCATTCTTTTGCAATTGGGCAGGAATATCATCAAAAATGCTTTCCACTTTCATAGCCAAGCGCCCTGCATATTTTCGTATATCGTTACGATATATTGCCAAAATATCCCGTTTGATAGTGTCAACTTTTTCAAAATTGCGGGAAGAAACGTAGGTGTTCACCGCTTGTGGCATACCTCCAACTATTAGATATCTTCTAAAATAGTCCATCGCCTCACGGTGCAAATCTTTCAATGGTTTACCCTCAATAAATTGTTTTTGCAAATAAGGCATCAGTGTTTCATTCCCCATTGCCCATAAAAACTCCTCAAAATCCATTGGGAACATAGAGATTGTTCTTTCTTCGGAAGGAATGACAATATTTTTCACATTGCTTTTGATACTTATCAATGAACCTGTTTCCAAGTAATCATATCTGCCGTCTGCCACCAAATATTTAATGGCGGCACGAGCCCGAGGATATAATTGTACTTCATCAAATATAATTACAGATTGCCGTGGCACAAGCGTTACCTTGAAATATTGTTCAAGCATTTCAAAAAATGTGTCAAGATCGTCCATATAATCATCAAACAATTGCTTAACACTATTATTTACCTTATTAAAATCAATAAGTATGTAAGAGGTATATTCATTTTTGGCAAATTCTTCAACAATATAACTCTTGCCAATACGGCGTGCTCCTTCTATCAAAAGAGCAACTTCTCCATTACGATTATTTTTCCATTCTAATAACTGATTGTAAATCTTTCTTTTCATTTTTTTCACTACACATTTTTGAGGTTTGAAAAAGTACTTTCACTACACATTTTTGAGGTTTCTGTCGCAAAAGTACAATATTTTTTTTGATATATGCAAGACTTTGGCAAAAAATTCTTTTTCTAAAAGTTCAAGTTGGAAAGTTATAAAATCAGGGAAAATATGCTACTTTTGCATCTGCAAAAAAAGACCAATGAAAGAGCAGCGGGAAAAACTTTGGAATATCAATTATATATGGACAATGGTTGCAAACTTTTCCATGTATTTTGCCTTTTATCTGCTTACGCCATTGCTGCCTTTGTATTTAAACGAGCATTTCGGAGCGACAAAAGACCTTATCGGAGTGATTTTGTCGGGTTATACCATAGCGGCATTGTTGTTCCGTCCTTTCAGCGGTTATTTTGTGGATTCTTTTAACAGAAAAAAGGTTTTGTTGTTTTTTTCATTGTTGTATTTTATCTTTTTTGGCTTTTATCTTGTTGCGGGTACTGTGCTTTTGTTTGCTGTGGTTCGCAGTTTGCATGGTGCTCCTTTTGGGGCGTTTACGGTGGCAAACAGTACGGTTGCCATCGATGTGTTACCGTCTTCACGGAGAAATGAGGGCATAGGTTATTATGGTTTAAGCAACAATGTGGCTACTGCCATAGCCCCTACTGTCGGTATTTTGATATACAAACAGACACATGATTTCAATTTGTTGTTTCTTTTGGCATTTTTGTTTGCTTTGATTGGTCTAATTGCTTCGGCTCGTGTGCAAATACCCCAAAAAGAGATACAACAAAATGTAAAGAAAATCTCTTTGGACCGATTCTTTTTGATGAGAGGCTGGCTTTTGGGAGTGAATATGATATTTTTCAGTTTTTGTTACGGTGTTTTAAGCAATTATTTGGCTATTTATGGCAAACAGGTTTTGGGTACAACCGATTCTACCGGCTTGTATTTTATGATTTTGTCTTTGGGATTGATTGTCTCGAGGTTGCAGGGCAACAAAATGCTTAAACGTGGCAAATTGATATTTAATGCAGGTTCCGGACTTTTGTTTTCCATGGCAGGATATACAATATTTATTGCCTTGCCTAACGAAATAGGCTATTATTTGTCTGCCCTGCTAATAGGGCTTGGCAACGGACACATGTATCCTGCTTTTCAGAATATGATTATCAAAACGGCATATCACAATGAAAGAGGAACTGCCAATTCCACACTTTTGACGTGTTGGGATATTGGTGTCGGTTTGGGTATAATGATAGGAGGTATTGTTGCTGAATATTTCGGTTATACAATGGCTTTTTGGACAATGGTAGCGGTGCATTTTGCCGGACTTGTATTGTTTTTCGTACAGACACGGCCATTTTTTCTCAAACACCAAGTTTTGTCCTGAATATTTTATCCTAACAAAAAAACGGCAGGTTTTTTGTTAATGTCGGGAAGGGGAGATTTTTTCCATTCGGAAATGCGTTTGCATA
>JAFZUH010000049.1 GCA_017618435.1 Bacteroidales bacterium
CATCGGCATAATTTGTAGCAACATTCCACAAAATCGGAAGAGCCCAATCCAATTTGCTCTTATCTTTCAACCGCAAAATGGTATAAGCATAACGATATTGAACTGCCAAACTGGAAGAATCTTTTTCAAATGCTTTTCGATATTGTTCATTGGCAGATAAAATATCTCTAATGTCCGCAGAAGTATTGGCCATCATTTTATCCCCTGCTTCTACATAAGTTTTCACTGAATTGGGATAATTTGTCATCATATCGTTTTGAGCATAAGACAAAGATACCCACATACACAATCCTACGATTGCCATCAACCTATAAATTCCTTTTCCTATCATAATTGTGTTTATATTTAATGATTTAGAGCCTCTCAAGGGACTTGAACCCTCGACCCACGCATTACGAATGCGTTGCTCTACCGACTGAGCTAAAGAGGCTTTTTTTGCAAAGTACAAAAATACAACATTTTTTCTTACAAAATCTATTTTTTTTGATATTTTTTTTCTTTTGTCAAACCAATTGTTTCTTTTGACAACAAATCTCGCAAAACAGAGATAATCAAATCACTTTTTTGAGGTATTTTTTCTAACAAATCCTCAAGCGACAAACTCTCTTCTTGAAGATATTTTAATATCTGATTTTCAATATTTTCATATATATTTTCGGGAATATAATCAGCCCGTAAATGCAAACAGGCATCACAATGTTCACAATTGTCGGATTTTTTTTCTCCAAAATATTCCAACAACAAGCGGCTGCGACACTTGTTGGTAGATTGTACATAATTAAAAACCGCTGCCAATCTTTTTTGGGCAACTTCTTTTCTTGTTTTATAGTATTCCTGATTGACAGGCAAATGTTTGCTTGTCGGGCGGGAAGACAAAAAAACAAGTTTCGGCATATTTGTTTGCGGATAATAAGCAATAACCTTAAAAACCGCCAATTTATGCAAAATTTGTATTATTTTTTCTATCGGTTGCTCACTTCTTTGGGACAAGACCTCCTCATTTATCGCTACATAGGAAGAAAACAAACCCGAATAGGAACGCAACAATAATTTTACAAAATCCTCATATTGTTGATGTTTTTCCAGAAAAAAATCCAACTCTTTGTTGTTCAACAATATATTTACTTTTGAACTTTCAGCAGCATTTTCTTCTATCGCCAACAAACCGGATTGTTGCAGAAAAACAAGTGCATAATGCACCAACAATGGAGATATTTGGACATCTTGTGCAAATTGTAACATATCAAAATCAAAAACCTTGCCCTCATCTTCCCCAACAGGTATTTGAAAATAACTGCATAATTTGTCATAAACCTGTACAATGGTCGGTATGGGAGGAAATGAATTTTGGTAATTTTTTTCCAAATCGACCAAATCCGCATTTTCATATAACAAAACAGCGTATGCAGGTTTTTCGTCTCTGCCTGCCCTGCCCGCCTCTTGAAAATAGGCTTCCAAATTATCGGGAATATCAATATGTATCACCACCCGAACATCAGGTTTGTCTATTCCCATACCAAAAGCATTGGTGGCAACAATGATTCGTGTTTTGTTGTTTTTCCATGCCTCTTGTTTGCACTCCCTGCTTGCCATATCCAAACCGGCATGATAAAAATCAGCGGAAATGCCATGTTGATTTAACAATTTTGCCGTTTCCACCGTTTTTTTCCGACTACGCACATAGACAATTCCCGTACCTTCTATTTTGTTGATAATCTGCAATAAACGTTTTGTCTTATTTTCTTCTTTAAAAACAAAATACGTCAAATTCGGACGGGCGAAACTTTTTTGAAAAACATTGTTTTTCCTGAATTTCAATTTTTGTTGAATATCCAGCACAACTTCGGGCGTTGCAGTTGCCGTTAAAGCCAATACCGGAGTTTGAGGGGACAGAAGTTGTCTAAAATCGGCGATTTCCAGATATGGAGGTCTGAAATCGTAGCCCCATTGCGAAATACAATGCGATTCGTCTATCGCCAATAGGGAAACGTTCATTTTTTGTACAATATTTTGTAACAATTCCGTTTTCAGCCTTTCTGGCGAAAGATACAAAAATTTAAGTTCCCCTTGCTCGCACCGCCTTAATATGCTTTCTATTTCTTTAAAAGTCAAACCTGTATAAATGGCTTCCGCCGGAATATTTTTTTGTTTCAGATTTTCCACTTGGTCTTTCATCAAGGCGATAAGCGGAGAAACAACAATGCACATGCCCTCCATAGCCATAGCAGGCACCTGAAAACAAATGGATTTGCCGCCACCTGTAGGCAACAATGCCAAAGTGTCTTTGCCTTCCAAAACAGAACGGATAATTTCCTCCTGCAGGGAACGGAAAGAATCATATCCCCAATATTGTTTTAATATTTTGTGAATATCCATTTGCAAATTGACGAAATTGAACTTGGGAAGTTATTTTTCCACAAATTCTTTCAGCAAAATATTTCGTCCGTCTTCTTCTATAAAGGCTTTTCTTATCTCTTCAAAAGACGGATGTTCTATATTGAAATAGCAATATGTCGTACCTATTTGATTGGTGTAATGGGCATCTGAACTCTGAATAAAAGTTTTGTTTTTCAAATATCGGTTACGAAGCAAATAATCTGTTTTTGTGGCTCTGATAGACAATTCCACCCCATCAATTTTGAGGTCAAAAGGAATAAAACCCAATTGGCTGGGTACACTGGTTTTGGGTTTGTCTATATGGGCAGGAATAAACAAACCATTTAAACTATGTACTTTTTTTTCTATTTCTTCCAACGATTGGTCTATTGCTGCCGGCAAAAATTTAGGTTCTTCATAAATGATATTTGCTTCTTTGTCTATTTGTACCTGATAACCGAACTTATCGGTATCATTCCAAATATCCTGCATATATTTCTGCAAATAGTCATCAAAAATCTGTAGGGTTTCGTCTGTTTCAAAGAAAGCCAAACAATGAGCCTCTTCTTTTGTTGTAACCTCCGCACCGCCCAACACAAATATTCCGCATTGTTGGGCATAATATTTTGCCAAAGAAACATGTTTTGTTGTATTATGGTCTGTTATGCCGATTATTGACAATTGTTTTTCTTTGGCAATCCTAACAATTTCATCGGGTGTCATATCTAAATCCCCACACGGCGACAACAGTGTGTGAATATGTAAATCGGCACGAAAAGAATTCATTATTGGTTCAATAAATTGAAAATTTTGGCAGAAATTTCAAATTCATCTTCATCGGTTCCCAATATAGGAATATTTTCTTCATTACTTTGATTGATGGTTTCTTCTTCAGGTTTATAACCTTTAACCAAAACAATTGCCGCCAATTCTTTCAATGTTGCAATTGCCATTACATTTTTATGGGTTTGCAATGTTATCCAAATATGAGACGCTTCAGCATTGCCCATCACGTCGCTCAACAAATCACCGGTATAACCGCCAATTATTTCATTTTGTAGTCCGTTTGCTCCCGAGAAAACTTTAAAATTCAGTTTTTCAACAACTTCTTTTACTGTCATATTCAATCAAAATTATATGCTATTTACAAAAATTATTTATTCTTTAGGGTTTGTCCACTTCTATTTCATCTCTGATTTCATGAACTAGATTTTTATCCAATTTTCCTACTCCCCAAGTTTGTTTCATCAAATCTATCGATTCGGGCAAGCCCAATTTATCATTCTGTTGAAGAATTTTTTGTACAAAAATACATTTTTTTATATCTGCATTGTTTTGTACAATATCTTCTGCCAAGGATTGACAAGACGGAGAACCGCAAATGCCACAATCGACTTGAGGCAAAAGATTGTTTATTTCGTTGATTCTTTTCATCTTTTTCATCGCTTCTACCATATTGTCATCTAATTTCACAATAGAACGGGGTTCTACTTTTCCATTAAGCAAACAATTGGCTTCGATATAATCAGCATATTTTTCCCAGTCTACATTTTCCACACTATTGGGAGTGGTTCTACGAGCCCTTTTATTGGCCCTGTCTGTTGTCATAAACTTGTTGCCGGCACACAACACACCTCCGGCACAACTTTGATAACATGCACGAAGTTCCAAAAAATCAATATCTTCTATACTTTCGTTTTCAACTTTTTCCAAAAATTCTATCACATTATTGATTTGATCTATCGCCATTTTGTGGGGTGTATCCACAATGCGGACTTCACCTGTTGTCAATGACCAATAAAGCGATTGTTTGGACATTTGCACAAAATTTTCCTCATCATTGTCTTTGGCAAATGAATTTTGTTTTATTTCCTTATAAATTCTATTATAAAGATAATCCATATTAATAACCCCGCTTATCAAAGATTCTTCATCGGTTGCTGGGCTTTTTATTCCGGCTATTTTTGCAGCACAAGGAGTGATATAAAAAATACCTACTTCGGAAAACGGAATGCCTTTGTCTTCAAATATCTTTTTGATATACATCGCCGTAGCGTCCATAGGCGGCTTTATCAGCATAATATTATCCACCAATGTCGGGAAACGGACTTGTATCAATCTCACAATAGCGGGACAAAAAGAAGATATAACGGGTTTTTCTTCACTTCTGGCAATATATTCATTATAAGGTTTTACCAAACAATCCACAGAATTTTCTGTTTCATAAACATGAGTAAAACCAATAGAAAGCAATGCTTTGTATATTTCAGGATAAGTAACTTTATCGGGAAATTGAGCCGTAAAAACAGAAGGCATCAAGGCTATTCTGTATTTGTAATTGTATATTTTTTCAAAATCATCTTGTTTTACGCTAATGGCTCCGTATGGACAAGTACGGAAACATTCTCCACAATCAATACAACGATTGGGATTCAATTCTGCCTTGCCGTCTATTACACGAATGGCTTGTGTCGGACATTTCATCATACAATGCGAACACCCCATACAAAGGTCATTGCGAAATTCCAAGGCATGATAAAATGTTTCTTCTTTTGTTTTCATAGGCTTTGATTTTAAAGTTATTCAATTACAATGACTATCGTAATTTATTGTAAAATTCCACCGTAGTACCCACCCCCACCGTGCTTGTGATGGACATTCTATCGGTGTTATTTTTGATATTAGGCAAACCCATACCTGCACCAAAACCCATTTCTCTAACCGAAGGGGAAGCGGTAGAGTAGCCCATTTCCATGGCTTTGTCTATATCAGGAATACCGGGA
>JAFZUH010000050.1 GCA_017618435.1 Bacteroidales bacterium
CTGAAACAATTTCGGAAGCCGAGGCTGAATATTCATCTATCAACACCACCAATTTGCCGTTTTCCATCAATCCGTGTCGTCCCGTTGTGTATTGCACCTGTTCTCCATTTTGATTGTTCTTGGTGTAAACGATAACCTTATCGTTATCCCTGATAAATTCATCGGCAATATCAATAGCGATATTCAGATAGCCGCCCGAATTGCCGCGAAGGTCAAAAATGAGATTTTCCATACCCTGCTTTTGGAGTAAAGTCATGGCATTGACAAGTTCTTTGTGGGAAGTCTGCGTAAAGCCGTCCAAACGGATATAGCCAGTTTTGTTGTCCACCATAAAATAACTTTCAATGCTGTTGATAGGAATTTTGTCGCGAATAATGGTAAAATAGAACAATTTGTCTTCGTTGCCCCGCTTGATACCCAACAAAACTTTGGAGCCTTTTGGACCACGGAGTTTTTTGTACACCCATTCGTTGGTGCAGATTTTGCCTGTGGCGGCAGAGTCATTAATGGTAACGATTTTGTCTCCCGGCAATACACCGACCAACTCACTAGGACCGCCTTTGATGGTCTGCACGACCGTAAGCGTATCTTTGAAAATCTGATAGGCAATGCCCACACCCTCAAAATTGCCCACCAATTTTTCATTCATCATATTAAAATCTTTTTTGGGAATATAAACGGAATGCGGGTCTAATTGCTTGAGCATTTCCACAATACCTTTTTCGGTAAGATTGACAAAATCGATGGTGTCCACGTATTGGAAATCGACCATCCACATCAGTTGTTCCATCTTTTTCACCTGTTCGTTGTGGGTTTGTATTCTATTTTCTTGCCCGCACACAGACATTGTTCCAACAACAAAAACCAGCACAAATGCTATCAGTAATCCTTTTATATTTTTCATTTTCTGTCTTTTTTATTAACGTAAATTAAAACGATTGCAAAGGTAACACAAAAATCAATTCAAACATCTATTAAAAAATAGTATCTTTGCACCACTTTAAAATCAAACAAAATAGAAAAGATACAATGAAAAACCTATTAACCGCATTGTTTACCATGAGCGTTTTTGTGCTTTCGGCTCAAACGATAGAAAGCACTTTTCAACAGACAAGACTAATCAAGGCTTCAGGCAAAAGCACCGAATCGAACGGGAAACTCCAATTTCAAAACCCCGACAAATTAAATATGACTTACACCAATCCTGCGGGAGATTACTTTATTATTGACGGGAAAACGGTGAAAATAAACCTCAAAGGCAAAAAGGCCACCATCGATACCGACAAAAACGCGGCGGTACGGACACAAAAAAATACCCTCCTCAATTGCATTAAAGGCAATTGGCAAGAGGCTGCCTCCGACAACAATGCCGATTTCAGTTCTACCGATAAGGGCAAAGATAAAATTGTTACCATCACCGCAAAAAAAGCAAGTTTGAAAGGCTATTCCAAAATAACGCTAACCTACAGAAAAGCAGACAATATGCTCACCGAAATGACTTTGGAAGAATTTAACGGCATTGTCAATACTTATAAGATGAGCAATATCAGCAAAAAATAACCTTTCGTCTCGCAAAGAGGCACAATCTACGGTGCGACAAGAGGTAAAATTGATTTTTTTACGATAAAGACGATACACATATCGTCTTTTTTCATTTTAGACCCTTTGCAGCAATAGCAAAATATATCTCAAGCAAAAAGAATTAATTCTAATATATCTATAAATACAGATATATTTCATAGCGTATCTGCGAACACACACAAAAAAAAAGCCGCCATACTATGGCAGCCCCAAAATAATTTACAAATTTAAAACTCTTAATTGTCTTTGTAAAAAATAAGCGTATCATATCTGGCATGATAACCCGAAAAAATACCCGTAACATTTTCGCCCTCTATATTGGTGGGATAATGTTTGGTTATCAAAAACGGATTGCTACCCAAAAAGATGTCTGTCTGCAATGGGAACCAATAGTTCAAGGTTGCCGTATCTGTCAAGGTGGCACGCAAAACAACCGTATCACCGGGTTTAAAATACGAACGCGTATAATCTTCTCTTGCCGAATCGGTCATACCGGAGATGTTAAAATTGCTCAATGGCGAACGGGAAATTTCATAGGTGATTTGTTTCCCGTTAAAAGTCAAATCATCAAATGTACCCAAGCGTATCGGCGAATAGGCAATATCCAAATGGGTTATTTTGCAGAAAAAACGATAGCAATCGTATGTTTCCTGTCTGTCTTGAAAGATAATTCTCATCGGGTAAAACGTGTCATAGACAGTCGCACTGACAGGAAAGAACAAAGAATCTATCTGCATAGACTGTTGAGGTATCCGTGCTTTGGCAGTAAAAATCTGCCCTTCGCCGTCTTCCACATAAAGGCTGTATTCTTTTCCCGCCACCCCTTTGATGGTTTTGCCTACGTAAGCCGCCCCCACTATACCGAAAATATGTTCGGTGGTAAATCCCAAAGACAATTGTTCGCTGTTGCCGTCTTCATCGGTGATATACACTTTGGCGTTTTTGTCCGCCGAAGCCAAGACATCTTCTGCCCCAATAGTGGAATAATACGACAGTGAATTGGAAACCACCACCACGGGATATTGGTCGTTTTCTATCCAACCTTCTATCACTTTGGTGTTTTTTTTGCCCGGCAATTTCATGCCAATAGGGGTTTCGCATGCCCAAAGTACCCCCAAACAAATTACCACCATGCTCCACAATATTTTTCTCATCGTTTAGTTGAATTTAAAGTTGTATGAAATAGAAGGCAATATCGGGAACAAAGACATCTGGTATGCCTGATTGCTTATTTTCATATTGCTTTGTTCCATTCGCGTGCTGATAGAAATAAAAAACGGATTCTTGCGGTTATAAACATTATAAACCGAGAAGTTGAGCACATGCTCGAAACGTTCCGTACGCTTCATAATCCAATTTACGGCAATATCCATCCGGTGATAAGGAGGCACTCTGTAAGCATTTTTGTCGCTATATTGCACCACCATATTATATCCCATAAAATAAAAACCGACCGGCACGGTCATAGTGTTGCCCGTAGCATACACCCACACCACCGAAGCCGTGAGGTTGGGCAGAATATCGTATGAAAGAGAAATGGACACATCGTGTCTGCGGTCGTTTTTGGCAAAAAACTCCTTGCCGCCATTCAACTCCGGAAAAGTATATTTTGTCCACGAAAGTGTATAGCCTATCCAACCGGTAAATTTGCCAATGGTTTTGTTTATCAAAAATTCCACTCCGTAACTATACCCATCGCCTTGGGTAAACTGCATATCCAAACTGTTGGAGGCTTGTGTCAATGGAGAATAGCCCTCCCGATATTCGGTAACATTTTTCATTGTTTTGTAATAGGCTTCCACAGAACATTCTATCATATTATTCTTAAAATTTTTATACACTCCCATAGAATATTGATTGCCTATCAAAGGTTTTACCGCTATGGAACTTGGCATCCACACATCGGTAGGCAACGAAACAGACGACAATGCCACCTGATGCAGATATTGATAATTGTGAACATACGAGGCCTTTATGGACAATGATTTGTCTATCAAAAAACGCAAAGAAATACGGGGTTCCAAACCCCAATAGTCTTTCACTTTCTCTCCCGCACGATAAACCACAGAATCCTGCACCCGCCCGAATTGGTCGGCGGTATATTGCACATACTTGCCCACATGAGCGAAATATGAGGCCCGCAAACCCACATTCAAACGGATAAAATCACCCAAATCAACCTCCTCATTGGCATAACCTGCCACTTCATGAGCAAAATAATTAGGCGAATTGGGTATATCCAAATCCGAACCCGCCTCGGCTGCATACGAATTGGGAATAAAATGATGAAAGATATACGACATGCCGAATTTCAAAGTATTGTTCGCATTGACCATATATGTCAAGTCCGATTTCAGGCTGTAATCTCTTATGCCCGACTTGATGGTCATGCTATATACATCAACCGACATATCTGTCCCGAAATCATAATCGCTGAACAGCACCGAAGTATTTAGAAACAGTTTGCTGGATATATTGTAATTCCACCGAAACGATGCCGAAGCATTCCGCCACGTAAAACGGGCATTCATAGCCGACTCCGAACTTTTAAATCCGTAGGTGTCCATACCATAATAACCGCTGAGAAATATCCGATGTTTGTCGTTGATAATCCAATTGGTTTTGGCATTAAGGTCATAGAAATAAAATTTCAAACCCTTTAAAGGGGAATCTTTTTTCAAAAACGGCTGAATGAGGGCATCAATATAGGTTCGGCGTGCCGATACCAAAAACGAAGCCTTGTCTTTCACTATAGGACCTTGGGCTGTCAATCGGGCAAATATCAAGCCTATGCCCCCTTCCACCTGATATTTTTTCATATTGCCCTCTTTCATATTTACATTCAAGACGGAAGCCAATCTGCCGCCATAGTTGGCAGACATTCCCGATTTTATCATCTCGGCAGAACGAATGGCATCGGTGTTGAAAATAGAAAAGAATCCGAACAAATGTCCCGTATTGTAAATAATAGCCTCGTCCAACAGCACCAAATTTTGGTCTAAACCTCCACCCCGCACGTGAAAACCTGAAGACCCTTCCCCCGAACTCTGCACTCCCGGCATCAATTGTATCGTCTTGATAACATCTACTTCACCAAAAAACGAAGGCATCTTTTTCATCGCCTCCACATTCACCACCTGTGTACCCATGGCCGCAGCCCTGACATTATCATCTGAACGGGAGGCACTGACAACAACCTCTTGCTTGGTATAAACGGCAGGTGTCAATTCTATATCTTTTCTGATATGCTTGTTCAAATTTATATTTTCCTGAAAAGAGCGATAACCCACCGCCTGTATTTTGAACAAATATTCTCCCCCCTCAACGGTGATGGAATAATAGCCGTATGTATTTGTCGCTGTACCTTTATTTATATCCACAAAATATACATTCACCCCTGAAATGGCTTCCCCGCTTTTAGCATCTTTTACATAACCGCTAATGGTATATTTCTGGGAGAACATTAGTGTTGAACTCAACAACAACAATATTGTCAAAACAGATTGTTTGTTCACTTATATGTTTTATTTTACAAACTTTATAACGATAGCACCCGTCTTTTTAGTATTTTCAACAAAATTTTTAACGACCTTATGATATTATAAATAAAAAAACTATCTTTGTAAAAAAAGACAATTTGAAATGTTACTCAATAGAATAAAAGACAGAAAAGTAGTCTTGGCATCGGGTTCCCCGCGAAGAAAAGAGTTGTTGCAAGAATTGGGCATTAGCTTTGAAGTATGCGTATTTCAAGGCGAAGAAACCTACTCCCCTTTGATGAACACAACAGAAATAGCCGCTCATTTGGCAACGCAAAAATGCAAGATTGTCGCCCAACAGTTTTCGGCAGATACTATCGTTATTGGAGGTGATACCATTGTATGTTTGGACGGAGAAATATTAGGCAAACCGTCTTCCGAGACAGAAGCGACAGTCATGTTGAAAAAGTTATCAGGCAAGACCCACGAAGTAATCAGCGGCATTGCCATTGCCTATCAAAACAAAATATACAGCAACTTCGATGTAGCAAAGGTGCATTTTTTGCCTTTGACCGATGAAGAAATAACCTATTATGTTTCACAATTCCAACCATTGGACAAGGCTGGTGCCTATGGCATTCAAGAATGGATAGGATTAAAGAAAATAGACCGCATTGAAGGGTCTTTTTATACCATCATGGGACTGCCAACAGCCCTTTTGGCACAGATGTTGGAAAATATTCTTCACTAAAAAAGAGCCACTCTATGTGGCTCTTAACGTATTATTCAATTTAAAACAAATGATTATGGTTCCAAATTAAGTGAAAAGGATTGTACACCTAATACGGTTACAATCTCTTTTCAACAAAACAAAAAACAAAAAAATGTGTACTTCGATTTCATATTCTTCCGGTTTGAAGTCGGATTTGCCGACACCACAAAGCGGACAAGTCCAATCGTCAGGAATTTCTTCAAAAGGTGTACCGGGGGCAATACCACTATCAGGGTCACCCACTGCAGGGTCGTACACATAACCGCATACTGAACAAACGTATTTCATACTATTATTTTTTATAAATGATTGATAATTTTATTTTTCTTCTTGGGCATGAGGAGCGTTTACTGGTGTCCGACCGCCTTTTACCTGATGATAATAAGCATAGGTAAGCGGTTCGTTGCCCTCGTCAAGCACACGGCAATCCAACACCTCCCCTATTAATAAGATGTGTGTACCCACATCTGCTTGTTGTGTCAATTTACATTCAAACCAAGCCAAGGTATCGGTAGTAACAATTGGAGTATTGGTTTTGGTCCCCATTACAAATTCGCAATGAGCAAACTTGTCAAAATCTTTACCTGAGCGAAAACCGAAAGTCCCCATCGTGGCAGGCGTGTAATGTTGTTTCAATACCGAAACTGCAAAAGCCTGATTTTCCATTACCAAAGGCAATGTAAAATTGTTTTTATTACAAGCCACGGCTATTTGATTGGGTGAGGCTGTTACCTGAAATGCAGTAGTAGCCACAAAGGCATTCTTCGTTACGACATTGCCCGCACTTACTATATAAACGCCATAGGTTAATTTTTCAAAAGCCTTTATATCCATTTTATCTTGTCGAATACAAAAAATGAGGAGATGATAACCCTCCTCTATTTTGTATTATCAAATAAAAAATATTCTTATTTTTTATTTTTTTGCCAAAAATTCTTTTACTTGGTCAGTTGGAACAATGCTTTCTTTAAAAGTATAAGCTCCTGTTTTGGGAGAACGTTCCATACGAATAACTTTCGCAAAATCTTTACCTGTTGATTTTTTCAGGGTTGCAACAACTTTCTTTGCCATATCTCAACTATTTTATTTCTTTATGAACTGTAACTTTTTTTAAATAGGGATTGTATTTTTTCAATTCCAATCTATCCGGCGTATTTTTACGATTTTTGGTCGTAATGTATCTTGACATACCCGGCACACCAGAGGCTTTTTGCTCTGTACATTCAAGTATAACTTGCTGTCTTGCTTCTTTATTTTTCTTTGCCATTTTTACCTATATTTTTGAGTTTGCAAAGGTATAATTTTTTTCTTTACAAAATTCATTTTTTTGAAAAAATATATATTCTATTTTTCATTCAACATAATATATCGTCATCTTTGCCCGCAATTTACACACACTTTTGAGGATAGTATCATGTTTTCAGCAACCGAATTACCTTCTCCGTTCATTACAAAAAAAACCGCTATCTACAGATAGCGGTTTTTTGAATTGTTTCAAAATTACTTAAAGACTATTTTCTTCGTAACCGTTCATTTTTTTAGGAATAAATCCCAAGTCTATAAATTGTACACCTTTTTTGTCAATTTTTAACTGCAGTGATTCATTCGGTTTGAAATTAAGAGTAACATTTTCTGTTTTTCCATGGTGATTAACCGTAATTGGCATAGAAGCACCCTTATCGGAAAAAGCATATCCGTATTGCAAAGGATATTCTATTGTCTTAGACATTGGATTTGCAAAGAAAACGTAATAGGTTTCCCCATCTTGGCGGCACCAGAAATCAGGCAAATTTTCACCTGCAATCAAAGGTTGGGAAGACAACACGGAAGCATCGTTTTTCACATTGGGCAATTGGTGCAATTCTGCCAAAACTTGTGCATATTCTTCAGCATGTTTATTTTTGCCGGGTTCTTTGGGATCTACGGCCAAAAGTACAGGCAAACCGCTTTTTGCCAAACGCAAAATTTCTTTCAAAGCAGATAATTCCATATATTCGACATTGGAATATAATGCTTTAAAATCAGCAGCACCGCAATGTAAAACGCCATTTTCGTAACTTGCCGAAGACAAGAAATGTTCATTCACCCACAAAGGTTGCATACCTTTGAAAGCATCCGGCGTATTGATAAATCTCATTTCATATTGTCCCCAGAAAAATGCTTTTACCTTACGCATAGAATCAGGATAATAGCCGTTCATCCAAGCATCTTCCAAAGGCATATAAACAGCCAAATCGCTATAATTTTTACCCTTACGCATATATTTGGACACTTGGGTCATATATTTATTAAATTCTGTCAAGTTGTCTCCTGTCAAATTATGTTGCGGATAAGTGGAAATCTGACATGTTGTATAGAAGAAATTGCTGGTATCCCCCACCTTATTATATGGAAAACCATGCCAAATAATTTGGTTGGTGCCATTGGCAAACAAAGCATCGCAAATCAATTTTAAGTCAGCAATTTGTTCTTTTCCCTGATAAGGACTTTGCCCCCTGCCGTTTTTGTAGAGCAAACCCGTCCAGCCGTATGCACAAGTAAATGTTTCGGCTGTAACAGCCTCCTTGTTACCAAGCGTTGCTGCAGAAGCGGCGATTTTGCTGAAACAAGGCTCATACAAAATAGCCTCAGTTTCAGGAATATCCACCAAAGTAAATGCAGTTAGCAAATCTGTGGGTGCACCTCCGCATTGAGCACGTGAAAATGCACCTGATTTTGTTGCATTTTCTGCAAATGGAGCATAAAATTCTCTCAAAACATAGTTAGACAAGGTGTGCATATAGTCATAGAAAACCTCTGCATTTTCCGTATCCAACAAAGTTTTGTTCTGCATATAAGGTTCTACATCATAGCCATGTTCTTTGGCAAAAGTTTCACCAAAACCCTTTGTCCAAAGGTAACGTGTTTCCACTTCCCAAGAATCAACAAAAAGTCCTGATTTTTTGCCTTTATATGCTTCAGACAAACCTTTGTTCATTTTTGCAGCATAACGATAAAAAGCCTCTTTGTCCAAATGGTTCAGGATACGAGCCACAAGAGGATAATCCCATGTGAATGAGCGTTTGGCTTCTTCTATAGTATCAAAATAAGTGATGGTTTGGTCGCCATCGGGCAAATTCAAATCGCTAAACGGCCACAAAGTTCCGTATGTAAAATCGCAACCCAAGCCCAAAGAATCGGCAATACGTTTTGCAAAAACCACACTTGTTGCCCACTCCGGAGACAAAAATTCAGGATGGGGAGTATTGGTATCCAAACCCATAGGATAAATCCATGCAATTTCCACCCCGCCGAATTCATGCTCTTTGAGCCAAATCAATTGGTCTCTGACATCGTTGGTGTCTATTTCTGACGAAAACCACCACCAACGTGTATAAGGTTTTGAAGAAGAATACAATGTATCTGTATTTTCTTCTGTTTCAATTCCATTGCAACAACTCAAAGACAAGGCAAAAGTTGCAGCAAGCACTAATGAGAAAAATAACTGCTTTTTCATGATAAAATCTTTTTATGTATTAAATATTTAAAAATTAAATGCAAAACCAATATGAATGTCCATCAAAGCAAATTGCGACACAACTTTTGAAACGCGTTCTGTCGGCAGTGACCATTCTTTCGCATATACAAAACGCATATAAGTAAAATCAATTCCACCTTTCAATTCAGCGTGCTTACTCAAAGCATAGAGCAAATCGGTACCTATGGCTCCACAAAATCCCAATTTCATACCCGAACGATACGAATAAGTATAGAGTGTTGATTTATAGGTTCCGTCATCTTGAACATCTTTAATATAATATTTTGCCGTAGTTTGCGGCACCATAACCAAAGCCACACCGATATTTCCCTTTAATTGTATATTAAAGCGTTGTTGCGGGTGAAAATTCCCCATAAAACTTACTTGCGGCGTTGCAATAAGCCAATTGCCTGCCGATACTTCCGGAGCAATATCCGCCTCCGTTGTTCTTGCCCTTGTAGAAGCAGACAGATTATCAATGTATTTCCGTTGAGATACGGCAAGCAAAGTACCGCTCAACTCTGCTCCAATGGCAAATGTTTTTGTTTTAGGGATTAAACCATAGATAAAAAAATTGAATTTGCCTCCAAAAGTTGTAGCCTCGGTTTTCGCAGATTCCATCAAAGGAACAGTGCCTCCAACTTGAAAGCCCAAAGTTACCCTACGCCCTTCTATACCATTGGGACGATTGTTTATTCCGCCGAATTCCGCCACTTGGGAAACTTTGCCAGCACTGCGTTTCCGTCTAAGATATGCAGAATAATCAAGTACACGTTTTCCTTTGTCGCCCGGTGGATTGTCCAACGATGTCCAAGCAAATGAAGGCAAAACAAATGCCAACATCAATACAAATACACACAAAAAATTTTTACGTATCATCGCTTTCTATTTTCACTTATTTCATTTTTGCTATATAATTATTCTTTTTGCCTCTCTTGACAACTATATAACTGCCTTCAATAAACATTGCCTCATCTATCACTTTTTCCATATCAGTTATTTTTTCACCGTTTATGGATATGGCATTGTTTCCGACAAATTCTCGTGCTTCTCTTTTGCTTGAAGCCGCACCGACACCTACCAAAACATCTAAAATGTTTTTATTGGCTTCTATTTCTTTAATATCCTCATTCCCGAACAAATCTTCAATATCTTGTTTGGATAAATCTTGAAATTTGTTTTGGAACAAGTGTTCTGTCAAATTGATGGCTCTGTCATATTCTTCTTTTCCGTGCAAAAATGTAATAATTTCTTTCGCCAATGCTTTGTGGGCTTCTCTCAATTCCGGCTGTTCTTTATTACTTTTTTCCAAGCGTTCAATTTCTTCTTTAGACAAAAAAGTATAAATTTTCAGGTAATCAATTACCATTGAATCTTCTACATTTACAAAAAATTGATACAACTTGTAAGCAGATGTTTTGTTTTTGTCCAACCACAAGGCATTGCCTTCCGATTTGCCGAATTTGTGTCCTTGTGAATCTGTAACAAGTGGCATTGTAAAACCATAAACTTCATCACCCGTAGATTTTCTAATCAAATCTATACCTGCTGTAATATTGCCCCATTGGTCTGAACCTGCACACTGCAAATCCACACCTTTATTTTCATGTAAATATTTGAAATCCAATGCTTGAAGTATCATATAAGAAAACTCCGTGTAGGTAATACCCGTATCCAAACGTCTTCTGATAATATCTTTATCAAGCATATAATTAACATTGAAATATTTTCCATAATCTCTCAAGAAGTCAATAATACTTATATCTTTGTACCAATCATTATTATTGACAACCTCAAAGCCGAACAGTCTTTCGACTTGTGCTTTTAGTCCTTCAAAATTTTTTCTTACTTCTTCTTTTGAAATCATGGCTCTTTCTGCTGTCGGTCGAGGATCTCCTATCATTCCCGTACCACCTCCGACAAGCAATATGGGGTGGTGTCCTGCTTCTTTTAATCTTTTGGAAATCAAAAAACTTGACAAATGTCCCACATGAAGACTATCAGCAGTTGGGTCAGTCCCAATATAAAATGTAAGTCCCCCTTTGTTTAATTTTTCTTCCAGTGACGGACTGGATATATCTTTAATTAAGCCTCTCCATTTTAAATCTTCGACAAAATTCATTTTTCCTGAAATTTATTTTATTCTTTCTTTTGTTTATTTATTATAGTCAAAGTCGGCAAATTCAACCGTACTTTTAATATTTCCACCATTTTTTTCGTATCCGTTGTCATTGGGGTATTTTTCCATACCGCATAAACAGTCGGAATAGTATCTGCCGACAATGTTTTTACATTTATATATACCGCCTTGACAATGGAAAAGGATTCCAAATTATCAAATTGCACAGCCAACTCTTTTGCAATCTGTTTATTGTCAATTGTTTCCCCGTTTAACTCTGCTATGGTCAATTTATAGTTTTCTATTTCTTTTGTCAATTCCAAATTGCGGTTATAAAGATCTTCCATAAATTCCCCTTTTAGATGTACATCACTGCTAAAAGGCTGATGTATGGTTAAAGTTGTTTTGCTTAACCCAAACTCA
>JAFZUH010000051.1 GCA_017618435.1 Bacteroidales bacterium
AAAAATATGTTTGTCGGCATTGTGGGCGACAATATAATAGGTATAACTGCTTTGTGGTTTCAGGTTTTTGTGCGTATAGGCTGTTGTATTGCCCTTGACGGAATCTATTAATGAAAATTGTCCGTTGTTTTCTGCCACAAAAATCAAATATGAGGAAACTCCACCGGGCATATTGGTATATGCGTTCCAAGAAAGTATTACCATGCTATCGCATTTATACGGAACTGCCGTTGGCAAAAGGGTGTGATGAACATCTCCAAGCGGACTTGCATTCCGACAAGTGTCTATTGCACAAATCCGATATTCTAAAACAGCACTGTCCGCTTTGTTTAATCTGTCTGTATAATGTGTATTGTCGCCGCCATATACAGTATCGACAACATTCCAAATCCCATCTTGAAAAATATAAACAATATAACCGAAAATATCCTTGCTTTCAGATTTTTCCCAACCCAATTCCATTTGCCCGCTTGAAGGATTCAGGCTTACGGAATCCAAAACAGGAATTTCAGGAGCAATAAAATCGGTAAAAAAATCATTTTGTGAAATAGATGTACTTTGACAACCGGAAATATCGGTTACACTGATTTGATAGGCAAGATTTTCTCCGCAAACGGTAATCGTATCTACAAAAAAAGTTGTGTCCGTTCTTGCCCACAAATCCCAACTGTCATGTCTGGCTCTCAATATATCGTAGGTGAAGGTTTTTTGTGTATTCATGGGTGTCCAAAACAAAGATATGATTCCATTGCCCGGATTAGACAAAACCATCAACAAACTGCCAATAGTATCGGAAAAAACAATGGGGTTGCCATTGTCGGAAGAAACGGCTTTGATAAAATAAAACCATTGCAGCATACCGCCATTGGCACCAAGATGTGTGTAAGAATTTTGCACGGTAGTTGCTATGAAATCATAATGCCCGTTTCGAGTGCGGGAAGCGTATATTTCGTAATGGTAATCGGAAGAAAGTGCAGACGGAGTCCAAGACAAAACAATATCACCATCGTTATTCACTTGTGTACAACGAAACAGGACGGATTGTCCTTGCAGGTAAAATATTGCAAAAAAAACAAAAAAAAGCCCGATTACAAAACGTTTCTTCACAAAAAAAAGAACGTTTTTTTGTTGATTTTGTTGCCTGAGCGACAAATTATTTTTATCCGTTTGGCGAAAACAAAAAATGAAATATGGGCTTTTCATTCAATCAAAAACATAACTTTTTTGGAATTGATTCCAGAAAAGTTATAAATTTGAATATGTATTTTTATACATTGCCAATTGTAAATCGAAAAGTTGTATCTTTGCAAAATTAATTGCTTTTCGGAGTTTTTATGCAGAACGAGAAAAATCATCAAGCCATAGACAGGTTGCTGTATATTATGCAGGAGTTACGTGAAAAATGTCCGTGGGACAGAAAACAAACTCTTGATACATTAAGGTGTTTGACGGTAGAAGAAGTTTTTGAACTTACTGATGCCATTGTGGAAAAAAATATGTCCGAAATAAAAAAAGAATTGGGCGATATTTTGCTGCATATTGTCTTTTATAGCCAAATAGCCAAAGAAAACAATGCTTTTGATTTCGCAGACGTTTGTAACAGTTTGTGTGAAAAACTGATATATCGTCATCCGCATGTGTTTGGCGATGCCCATGCCTCTACAAGTGAGGAGGTGAAAGAAACTTGGGAGAAAATAAAATTACAAGAAAAAGACCGAAAAAAATCAGTGCTTAGCGGTGTACCCAAAGCCCTGCCGGCGATGATTAAAGCCTATAGAATACAAGATAAAGCACATGGCGTGCATTTCGATTATCCTAATGCTGAAGAGTGCTGGAAAAAAGTAAAAGAGGAATTGCTTGAATTTGAGACAGAAAAAGATAAAAAGGACAAACTAAAAATGGAAGAAGAATTTGGCGACCTCCTTTTTGCTCTCATCAAATATGCTAACTTTCACGGCATACAAGCAGAAGATGCTTTGGAAAAAACGAACCGGAAATTTATTGACAGATTCACAAAAATGGAAGAAGCCGTCCTTAAAGACGGAAAAAATCTTCCGGATTTGTCTGTTTCGGAAATGTCTAATTATTGGAATTTAACAAAGAAAGATGAATAATAATTTTAGTAAAAACAGAGTGCCCATCATTATTATGTTGGTGGATATTATTGTGGTTTTGTTTTCTGTATTTTTGTCTGTTCAAATTAGAGGAAACTTCACTTGGAGTGCTTTTCATGGTGGAGATATAGCCCGCAGTTTTATCATTATATTAATTGTACGGTGTATTTGTTTTTTGATTTTTAAAACAAACAAGATTCTAATCAGGTTTTTCAGCAGTAAAGACATTTTCAAACTTTCTTGGATAAATTTGATTGGAAGTGCCGTTTTTGTTGCTACAAACCTGATAAGTTTGCTGGTAAAAGATATTCATGTTATTCCTTATTCTATTGTTATAATGGAATTTTTCTTTACCTCTTTCTTGATGATTTTTTATCGTATGGTATTAAAATCCATTTCTACGGACAACAATTCAGATATTCCATTAAAAAACATTCTGATATTTGGTGCAGGAGAATTGGGTTCTATGACCATACGGGCTATTACTCACGAAAACAAATACAAAATTGTCGGATTTTTAGATGAGGATACCACAAAAATAGGAAAAACAATCAAAGGTTATTCTATTTTCGCTTTGAATAAATTGGAACAATTGTTAAAAGAAAAAAATATATCCTTTCTTATCATCGCAATAGAAAATCTATCCATAGAAAAACGAACGCAAATTACTGATATTGCGACTGCTTATAATGTCAAAATTTTGT
>JAFZUH010000003.1 GCA_017618435.1 Bacteroidales bacterium
ACCCACACTATGTAGCATGTCAAATTCGTCACTGTATGTGAACTTGTCCTATAATTTGTCATACCGCAAAGGTAGCACTTTTATACAAACTAAAGTAGCCGCAATAAATTGCGGGGTTTTAACCTCGCTTTAGATAATAAAAGCGGTCAAATCTATTTGATATAGCAACATTATTCCATTGGTTTATTTCTTTTTCATTCCAAGCATATCTAATGTCCCAAAACCAAATACCTTGCACTCCATGTATAACAGATGTATAAACTTGAAACCAAAGCCAATTTGCATTTAATATCTTAGTATTAGAATGATAGTGTGCCAAATAATTAGAATTTTGAGAAGTTCCTTCTATATTTATTACCTTATGAACTTCTTTTACATATTGTTTAGCATAATCTATTGACTTAAATGAACCTAAATAGTGATAGTCATTATCATACATGCTCAAATAATTAGAACTTATCCAATTTAATTGAGGAAATTGTGTATAAGATCCTTCAAAAAAAACATCTCTATTATCATTTTTATCTAATAGTTTTAGATATTGTTGAGGATTATATTGACCATCTCCATCAATCGTATTATCATTTATATTCTTGTGATGATTTGCTTCCATAATAATCATTTTATTATGTTTTATGCCAACAGATGCAAGTTTCTTCTTATAATAAGACAAAGCATTCCGAACATTTGTCGGAGGAATCTCTACATTTTTAAAATAAGAAACGTTGCCCCATATATTTCCCTTACAATCATCACTAAAATGGTGATAATGCAAATAGGAAGCTTCTTCGCAAATTTGATACCCCCAAATAATATCTTTATAAGGAGCTTTTGTAAAAATATTATCAATAAAATTATTAATATTCACACGAAAAAATCCATTATAATATGGAATGGAACATGAATCTATAATATGTCCACAATTATCATAAATATTTGTTCCGCTAAAACTATCTAAAGGTTTGTAGTAATGTCCAGCATTTACCAAAACTTGGAAATTATTTGCTTGAGACAATAATAAATATCGTTTCAAATACAATTCAGAACACCATTCGTTTGGATAATATGTTTGATAAATATTAAACCCATCTTCTGCTAAAACATTAAGAACACTCGTCTTATAATTATTATTTATAGCCGTAATATAAGGAACGCCACAATTATTATCTCTAAAACAATCTATTCCCCCAAACATACCAATCTTAAATTCGTTTGTTTTTAATATTTGGCCTGATATATTTTGGCATAACAATAAGACAAATAAAGTTAAATATCCTATCTTACTGATAATAAAAATATTCCTATTATAACACATTATGTACTATTAAATATAAAATATCTTACAAAGATAACATAAAAATAGTTTCCAAGTTAAAAAAAAAGAATTATTTTTATTGACCTGATTTCAACAAAAAAACGTATCTTTGCAAAAAATCATTTCCATGTCAAAGCAGTATTTCAAAATCACATACATTATCATTTTTTGTTTGATGGTATTCTCTTTGTCAGGGTTTTCACAAAAAAGCCCCGCCTATCGGACAGAACCTGTCCATACACGAATTTTATTCATTTTCGATGCTTCCAACAGCATGTGGGGAGATTGGCAAAGCGATAAAAAAATACATATTGCCAACAGATTGTTATCCAAAATGATAGACAGTCTTGAAAATTATCCGGGAGTGGAATTGGCTTTGAGAGTGTACGGACATCAAAAGGATTTCCGCTTATACGACTGCAACGACACTAAATTGGAAGTGCCTTTTGCTCCCAACAATTTTGAACGTATAAAACAGAAGCTGAAATCCATATCACCCAAAGGAACAACTCCCATCGGGCAATCCTTATTGGCTGCCCAACATGATTTTCCCTCAACAGAAAATGTGAGAAATGTAATCATTCTCATTACAGACGGAATTGAAGAATGCCAAAGCGACCCTTGTGAAATTTCCCAAACCTTGCAACGCAATGGCATTATCTTAAAACCGTATGTTATCGGCTTGGGCAAGGATTTCAGTTTGGACCTCAGTTGCATTGGCACCTATATTGACGCCACCAGCGAATCGGCTTTTGACAAAGCCCTATCTGTAATTGTTGAACAGATTTTCAATAAAACCACTTGCCAAGTCAATCTTTTGGATGCCTACGGAAAACCATTGGAAACCAATGTACCCATCAGTTTCTTTGACGAAAAAGACAATACGCTGATGTACAACTACATACATACAATGAACGCACGTGGCGTTCCTGATACGCTCTTACTCAATACCATGCTGTCATATCGCATAAAAGTACATTCTCTGCCTCCTGTAGAAGTTTCGGGCATAAAACTCAATGTGGGGACACATAATATCATACCGATAGACTTACCTCAAGGAGCCTTGTCTATAAAATCTGTTACAAAAAACTCCCGTTATCAGTTCGTTCCCGCCATTGTCCGCAAAAAAGGAGAACAAGAAATTGTTAATGTTCAATATTTCAATCAAATAGAAAAATATATTGTCGGCTCTTACGATTTGGAAATACTTTGTTTGCCCAGACTGTACATTAATAATGTGGAAATCAAACAAAATTCAACAAGCAATATAAAAATTCCTGACCCGGGCGTGGCTATTGTCAAAAAAAACAATCTTGGGTTCGGAAGTTTGTTTGTCGTTAGAGATGGCAAAGATGAGTGGATATATAATTTAAGGAACGAAGATTCTTCTGAATCCATTCTGCTATTACCGGGAACATACAAAGTGGTTTTCAGAGAAGCTTTGGAATATCAAACCACCAAAACAAAAGAAGTTACCTTTGTTGTCAAATCAAACGCAACAACTACTGTCAATGTTTCACAATTTTAATTATGGGTAAAAACAAACAAAATTTTATTATAGAAGATTTGGAAATTACCGATGCAGGTGCAGAAGGCGTTTGTGTCGGCAAGTATGAAGGGAAAGTTGTTTTTGTGTCCAATGTTGTTCCCGGAGATATTATAGACGCTGAAGTTTACAAGAAAAAACACGCCTATTATATGGCCCGCCCATTGCAGATAAAAGTGTATTCTCCACAAAGAGAAACACCCAAATGCGAACACTTCGGCATTTGCGGCGGTTGCAAATGGCAAAACATGCAATATAGTTCTCAATTACAATATAAACAAAAACAAGTATTTGACAATTTCACCCGTATTGGCAAATTTCCATTTCCCGATATTCGTCCCATATTGCCCTCTGACAATATTTATGCTTACCGCAATAAAATAGAATATACTTTTTCAGATAAAAGATGGTTGTCTTTTGAAGAAATGGACCATAAAGAAGATTTCAATCTCAACGGCTTGGGTTTCCACTTGCCGGGCATGTTCGACAAAGTGCTTGACATCAACTATTGTCATTTACACGAGGCTATCGAAAACGATATTCGCAATTCGTTAAAAGCATTTGCCATCAAAAACAATATTCCCTTCTACAATGCCCGCTCTCATGAAGGCTTGTTGCGGAATTTAATCATCAGGCATTCCGTTTGCGGCGATTTGATGGTAATAGTTGTATTTGCCTACAATGATAATTATTTATCCATGATAATGGACTTTCTCAAAGCCAATTTTCCTCAAATTACGGCTTTGATGTATGCCATCAACAATAAATTGAACGACAGCCTGAACGATATATGCGTACAAACCTATCACGGCAAAGACCACATGACAGAACAAATGGAAGATTTATTCTTCAAAGTGGCACCTCAGGCCTTTTATCAGACCAATGCACAACAAGCCCTCAAACTATACCGCACCGCAAGGCAATTGGCCGATATTCAACCCGACCACATTGTTTACGATTTGTACACAGGCACAGGTACCATTGCTTTGTTTGTCGCCAAACAAGCACAAAAGGTCGTAGCCGTAGAATATGTTGCCTCAGCAGTGGAAAATGCCAAAGAAAACGCACGCTTGAACCAGATTGACAACGCTCATTTTTATGTGGGTGATATGGCTAAAATCTTCACAGACGAGTTTATCAGACAAAATGGGCAACCTGATGTTATTATTACAGACCCGCCCCGCAACGGTATGCACCCCGATGTGGTTGCTCAAATATTAAAAATAAAACCGCAAAGAATTGTTTATGTAAGTTGCAATCCGGCAACGCAAGCCCGCGATATTGCCCTAATGACTGATACCTATCAGGTAAAAGTTACCCAACCTGTGGATATGTTTCCACAAACTCATCATGTGGAAAACGTCTGTCTGCTGGAATTAAAAGAAGCATAAAATCAAGACAAGAAAAGAGAACGGCTGCCATATTATGGCAAGCCTGCAAATGATTTCTCCCCACTCATTTTTCAAATCTCAACTTGAACGGATATTCCAACAAACTCACTATCTATAACAAAAAAAGGGACGATATACATCGTCCCCAACTATTTTAATTATAAACCAAATTTCAATATTCTATTCTTTGACGAATTTTATTTTCTGGTAGCCTGCTGACAATACATATACACCCTTGGCAAGGTC
>JAFZUH010000052.1 GCA_017618435.1 Bacteroidales bacterium
AATGAATACATGATATACAAAACACATACTTGCCGATATTTGGGGATTAGAAAAAAATTAAAATATAATTTACACTAAAACTAAGTCATCATTATTTCCTGTTTTTTTTGTATATTTGTAAAATAATATATACAACTATATGAGAGCAGTTATCCAAAGAGTTAATGCGGCGACATTGGCTATCGACAATCAAGTTTATAGCGAAATCGGAAAGGGTTTGTTGGTATTGCTCGGTGTTGGGCACACCGATACAGAAGAAGACATTGAATGGTTGGCTAAAAAGATTGTCCAATTGCGTATTTTTGACGACCCACAACATTTAATGAACTTGAATATTCAAGATATTGATGGTGAAATTATGATTGTCAGCCAATTTACCTTGTTCGCTTCAACCAAGAAAGGCAACAGACCTTCGTTTGTTCGTGCTGCACCGCCTCAACAAGCCATTGAATTGTACGAAAAATTCATACAAAAAACCGAACAACTTGCTCAAAAAACGGTAAAAACGGGCGTTTTTGGAGCAAATATGCAAATATCTTTACAAAACAACGGTCCCGTTACCATTATTATCGATACGAAAACAAAAGAATAATCCTATGCAAAATTTTTTACCTCAAGTCGCAAAGTATCTTATAAACACATATTCGAAACAGATTTCCAACATTTGTATTGTTCTTCCCAGCAAAAGAGCAGTCCTAAATATCAAAAAAGAATTGGCGAAAACATTGACGGAAGTCTATGACAAACCCTTCTTTTTGCCGGTCTGCTACTCTATTGATGACTTTTTGACAAGTTTTGCTCCGTATGAAACAGCAAGCCCCGAAGAACAACTCATGTTACTCTACCGTCTATACGCAGAACACAATACCGATAGAGACCCCTTGATAAAGTTTGCACCTCAGGCAAAAATGATATTGCAGGATTTTAATGAAATTGATTTGGAATTGGTAGATGCAGAAGCATTATTCACCAATCTGAGCAATATCCAAGAATTGAGTTTCTGGAATCCGGGCAACAAACCATTGTCTGATTTTCAAGAACTACAAATCAAATTTTTTAAACAACTCTATAATTATTATATACAATTCAAAGAAATTTTGCATACCGAACAACTATCCTACCAAGGAGATATTTATCGTTATGTTGCCGAACATGTTGAAGAAATTTTCAAGAATTCGCCCTACAAAAAAATAGTTTTCATCGGTTTTAACGCTTTGTCCAAATCTGAAAAAACAATCATAAAACATCTTAAGGACAAGCAACTTTTGGATTTTATTGTTGATGCCGATACCTTTTACACCAACAACCCCAATCATGAGGCAGGAAAATTTATCAGAGAAATACAAAATGAATTGTTCCCCAATCAGGCATTGAATTTTATTGGCACTTACTTTGAAAACACAGAAACCGAAAAGAAAATCAACATTCAATCTGTCGGTACTCCCATATTGCAAGCAAAAATATTGCCCCAAATACTCGAAAACCTACAAGGTTCCACGGTTGTTGTTCCAAACGATGAAAGCCTGCTTCCGGCATTGTTGCATTCCTACGATTGGTCAAAAGCAAATATAACTATGTCTTATAATATCAAAAAGACTTTAATTTGCCAATTGTTTGACACCATTTTCAGTATCGTTGAGAATCAAGAAATATTACAGAAACACGATATTTGTTATGCAAACGACATCCATGCCTTTTTTGACAACGGCATTGTTTACAATATGAGCGATGATCCATCAAAAAGCAAAACTGCAAAGATATTTTATACAAGAGAAGACTTTTTGTCATTTTTTGACACCACCTATTCCAACTTTGCGGAACTTTGCGGTCAATTGTTTTTTGACAACCTCAACAATGTAGATTTTTTGAAAAAACTACAGGAGTTGGTGCAATTGTTATTATTGCAAAGCCAAGAAAACAACATCAAATTTGATGAGGTTGACGAAGAAATTTTGCAACAATTTGACACCTATTTCGACAAATTGCAAGCACTGCTAAATGCCCCCAACGACAATCTTGTTACCGACAAGCGTTCGTTGAAATTTATGTTTGACAATTTTATTTCAACCACAGCCTTATCGTTCCAATCAGATGAGAAGAACGATTTACAATTAATGGGTATGCTGGAAACCCGAACCTTGGATTTTGAAAATGTCATTCTTTTGTCGGTCAATGAGAATATATTGCCCAACAATAGCCGTTCAAAAACATTTATTCCATACGATTTGCGGAAACATTTCGGCATGCAAACCTTTGACAGCAAAGATGCCGTTTCGGCCTACCACTTTTACAGACTATTGCAACGTGCAAAAAATGTTTTTCTCATCTATTCACTTGAAGGCAATGACGGCAGTGCCGAAAAAAGCAGATATATTCTGCAAATAGAACAAGAATTGGCCAATTGTTGCACTATCAACTGCACAGCATTTAACGTTTCGTTCGCCAAAAAAGAACAGGAAAAGCCCATTCAAATACCCAAAAACGAAGAAATTATAACACAATTGGGCAACACTACATTTTCGGCTTCGGCTCTTAACACCTATTTGTCGTGCAGTCTTCAATATTATTTTTCAAAAATACTAAAGATTGAGGAAATAAAAACAAACAAATATATTACCGACGATATTTTAGGCGAGAATATTCACCATTATTTTGAGAATTTCGATTGGCAAAACTTCCATGCTGTTCCCTCCACCGATGAAATAAAAGAAAAAGTTCGTCAATATTACATCGACAACCCCAAGAATCCCGAGAAGAGCATTGCCCTCAGCGATTTGGACATAGCCAACAATTATCTCATCGTTCAAGTTACGGTAAAATATATTGAAGAATACCTTAAATACCATTACGAACATTTGAATGAGATAGGAAAAGTTATCGCCACCGAACAATCCATTGAGCAAACCGTTAAGTTCTCCAATACACCAAAAGACATCACCCTATACGGAATAGTTGATAGAATCAATAACAACAACGGACAAATCACCATTTTTGACTACAAAACGGGCAGCGTTGAAGACTATGCCTGCTCCACCACTTTGGACAAAATAACGGAAAAGCCCAAAGCCTTCCAATTGTTGTTTTACGCCTATTTGTATAGACTACAAACCCAAACCACAGACTTGCAGGCTCAAATTATTTCATTGCGGAATGTAAACAAGAAATATGCCCTGAGCATTGACAAGCAAACTATCATCAACGAAGAGACGTTCAACGAATTTTATCAGATATTAGACAACATATTCAGCGAAATATTTGACATAAAAAAACCCTTTGAGATGACCTCCAAGAAGAGCAATTGCCTCTTTTGTCCTTATGCAACAATGTGCAATAGGGAAACCAAAAGCAATTATTAGTATTGCAGGACAACTTTTTGCACAATAGCCGTATCTTGGCATATATCCAAGAGTTCCGCTACGGTCTTGTGCAATGTTTGATGAATATAGGTCGGGCAAATTTCCATCAAAGGCAACAAGACAAACTTCCGCTGTTGCATTCTCGGGTGCGGTATTTGCAGGTTGGGGGCATTGACGGTATCCTGATTGAAGAAGATTATATCAATATCCATTACCCTGTCTTCGTAATGATCGTGTGGGTGGTCGGGTCTGCCCATTGTTTTTTCAATCTGCTGGCATTGACCTAAAAGTTGTTGCGGACTCAAGTTTGTTTTCAGCCAGATGGCTTGATTGACAAACCAATTTTGGGAATCAAAGCCCCATGGTTCCGACTGGTAAAAGGCAGATTTTTTGAAAATCTCCCCCACATGTTGCTCCAACAAAGCATACAATCGGTCGTACTTTGCCAAATTATTGTCCAAATTGGCACCTACCAAAAGAACAGCATCGTTTTTCACGCTTGGACTTTTCCGTTTAATATTACCGTTTCCACTTTGTTTTCACCGAAAGCGTATGGCATAAATTCCACACTCGGTATAGGTTTGGTGATAAAGATATTGGCGGTTTTACCCTTTGCAATTGTCCCCACTTGGTCATGTATAGCCATAGCGTAAGCGGTATTGATGGTTGTAGCGTTGATGGCTTCTTCGGGGAGTAGTTTGTAACGAATGCAGGCCATAGACAAAACCAACTGCATATTGCCAGAGGGAGCCGTTCCGGGGTTATAGTCCGAAGCCATAGCCACCGGCAAACCTGCGGCAATCATCTCTCTAACCGGCGAGAGCGGCAAATTGAGGAAAAAGGCACAACCGGGCAACACCGTAGGCATGGTGTCAGAACCTTTCAAGGCCTCTATTTCGGCCTGTCCCATCTGTTCCAAATGATCCACCGATACGGCTCCGTATTTCACGCCCACCTGCACGCCACCCGAGACAGCCATTTCGTTGGCGTGAATCTTGGGACACAAGCCATACTTAATGCCCGCCGTCAGTATGCGTTCGGTCTCTTCACAAGTGAAGAACCCCTTATCGCAAAAGACATCGATAAAGTCTGCCAAGCCCTCTGCGGCGACAAGGGGAATCATTTCGTTGATAATTAAATCCACATAATCTTCCTGATGACCGCGATACTGCATAGGCACGCCGTGAGCCCCGAGAAAATTGGCTTTGATGGTCAGCGGGGAATGCTCTTTGAGACGGCGAATGACCCGCAACATCTTCAATTCGCTTTCTGTTGTCAAACCGTAGCCGCTTTTTATCTCTACAGCCCCTGTTCCCAAGTGCATAATATCATTCAGGCGTTGCATGGCGGTTTCAAAGAGTTCGTCTTCGGAAGTGCGAGAGGTGGCTTCGGCGGAATTGAGTATGCCGCCGCCGCGTTTGGCTATTTCTTCGTAGGTCAATCCTCTTAATTTGTCCACAAATTCCAACTCACGTGATTTGGCATACACCAAATGGGTATGCGAATCGCAGAAAGAAGGGAACACCATTTTTCCGTTAGCGTCAATGGTTAGGACATCTAATGCAGGCATGGTTGCCATGGGTCCGAAGTCTGCAATTTTGTCCTTTTCGATATACAACCAAGCATTGTCTATGCAAGGGAGGGTTTGCATATCTTTTCCCGCCCGCCATTTGATGGTAGCGGAGGTTTCTGTTTGGACAAGTTTTTTTATGTTTTTAATTAATAAACTCATTGTTTAGGCAAATTGTTCTATTAGCAAAGTTTTTAGTTGTTTCATACCTTCGGAAGCCCCCTTCTGTATCACCTTTACATAGGCGGGCACGTTTACCTGATTGGGGTCAATGAGAAAAACGGGGGCGTTTTGGGGAACATAATGTATCAATCCTGCGGCAGGATAGACATTCATAGATGTGCCGATGATAATGAAAATATCGGCTTGCTCACAATAACGCACCGCCTCTTCTATCATTGGTACCGCCTCGCCGAACCAGACAATAAAAGGACGTAATTGGGAGCCGTCTTTGGCTTTGTCGCCGATTTTCACCTCCACGTTGTCGGGAGTTAAGGTCTGTATGTATTGTTCGTTGTTGGGTTCTTTGCTGCTGCAGACTTTCATCAGTTCTCCGTGCAAGTGTATAACATGGTTGGACCCTGCCCTTTCGTGCAGGTTGTCCACATTTTGGGTAATGACAACCACCTCGAAAAAATCTTCCAACTCTTTGAGGGCAATATGACCGTAATTGGGTTTAACGGAGAGCAATTGTTTTCGTCTTTCATTGTAAAATCGGGTAACCAATTCCGGATTTTTGTACCAGCCTTCGGGCGTGGCGACATCTTCGACAGGATATTGCTCCCACAATCCCCCTGCATCGCGAAAGGTACTGATACCGCTTTCGGCACTGATGCCTGCACCTGTTAAAACAACTATCTTTTTCATTCTTTTTATATTTTTGTTTAAAACAATTCCCCCTTATACTTTCAATAAAGGGAATGCTGCTATTTGTACATATTCGGGATTATATCCTTTTTGCAGGACAGATTCATACAATTTGACGTTTTGCACCTGCATAGTTGCGGAGAACTTGTCCTGCATAGTCTCAATGGCATTCCAAAACATATTTTTGTCGTCCAAACGATGAATACGCCCCAATGTAATATGTGGGACAAAATGTCCGTAATAGGGTTTGTAGCCCAATGCCGACAATGCCGTTTCGATATTCTGCTGCAAAAGCGTCAGCGGTTGTCCGGCCTGCACCCCCATCCACAAAACATTCGGATGCGAGCGGCTGCCGAAAACCCCCAAATGGGCAATTTGACACTCAAAGGGGGCAAGCGTTGCGGTCTGTGCTTTGACGATTTGTGTTATTTTGGGGATTTTGTATTCGGGTGTTTCTCCCAAAAATTTTAAAGTGAGGTGCAACAATTGAGGTTGCACCCATGTTGTTTTGTCCAACTTGGACATTTTCATACGAATATTTTGCACATAAGTACAAAATTGCTCGTCAAACTGGAAATCGATAGCGACAAAAAGGCGTTTCATTTATTTGCATTGGTTCAGAATTTCTTTGGCCATAGCCATACCCAACTGTTGAGCCATCAACAAATCGTCAGCCTTAGCCCCTTGACGGTTATCAACGGGGTTGCCCACGGCAGTCCATTTCATTTTTTCGCCCCATTCGGTCATTTTTTTACAGGAGCCGCCCGCCCAAGTGTGTCCGCCGAAACAAGCAAACACCCTGTCGGGAATGCCGCGGTGTTCTATTTTGGACATCAAACTTTCTACCAAAGGATAGGTTTCGTTCATATAGGTCGGGCTACCCAAAGCAAGGCCTTTGTACTTGAAGACATCAGCAAGAATATAAGAGGCATCTGTTTGGGAAACATTATATATTTTCACCTCTTTTAGTCCGCCCTTGACCACCCCTTGGGCAAAGGCTTCCGCCAATTGTTCGGTGTTGCCGTACATGGTTCCGTAGGCAACAACAACACCTTGTTCAGCCTCATATCTGCTCCATTTGTCATACAGGGCAACGGTTTTGTTTATATCTTTTTGCCAAACGGGACCATGGGTAGAACAGATGGTTTTGATGTTTAATGCGGACAATTTTTTGAGGGCAGCCTGCGTAGCCTTGCCGAATTTGCCGACAATGCAGGCATAATAGCGTCTCATATCGTCCCAGTAGCGGTCGGTATTGAGATTGGTGTCCAAGCAACTGCCGTCCAAAGTGCCGAAGGTACCGAAAGCATCGGCGGAGAAGAGTATTTGGTCTTGGGCTTCGTATGCCACCATCACTTCAGGCCAATGCACCATCGGAGCCATATAAAATGTCAGTTGGCGGGAGCCGAGATTCAAACTTTCGCCCTCTTTTACCTCCATTCTGTTGTTGGCGGCATCAAAATAGCCGTTGAGCATATCAAAAGTTTTGGCATTGCCGACAATGGTCATCTCGGGATATTTTTGTGCCAACAAACCGATAGAGCCGGCATGGTCGGGTTCCATGTGGTTCACCACCAAATAATCTATTTTTCTACCTTGCAAAACACTGTCTATATTCGTCAAAAAACGCCCTATCATACTTATATCAACAGTATCTATCAAGGCGATTTTTTCGTCTGTTATCAAATATGAATTATATGCCACGCCATTGGGAATGGGCAAATAATTTTCAAACAAATGTTTCTGTCGGTCATTTACACCTACATAATAAATATCTCTTGCGATTGTTTCCATTGTATTTTGTTTTATTTTATTTTTATTTGTAAGAATAACGAAGAAAAAGCAAAAATCTTATTTTGTCAATGACTTTTCCGCCGATTTAGCATTTGCACCGTTTATGCAAATCGTCTTTCTCAAGATTTGGCATTTGCACCGTTTATGCAAATGGTATTTCTCAAGATTTGGCAGTGTTATTCTAAAATTATTATACATTATATTAATATATAG
>JAFZUH010000053.1 GCA_017618435.1 Bacteroidales bacterium
CAAATCATATCGTTTACCGTTGATGTTGTGCTTTCCGCTCTAAACGAGTTAGCAGGGCCAATACCCTTTGCAACGACTGTTCCAGTAATTCCACGTGTACTCCAATCCCAGTTTGGAAGTGCAACGGGATTGACCAATCCGTCTATATCAAATCCTTTCTTTATAGACACAGTATCAAGAACCTATCTGCTTCTTGCCAACAATGGTGTTTGTTCCGACACCTTACAACAAACAATAATCGTACAAAACCTGCCATCAGGGACAAAAAACACCCAACTCACTTGCTTGGATAGTTCTTTCATACTTTTTCCACCCCAACCGAGTGGTTCCACCTATTTTCACTGGTCAAGTTCACCACAATTTACAGACACATTGAACAATTATCCGACAGAACCCAATGTTTTTTTGCCAAGAATAGACAAAGACACTACAATTTATCTGCATAGAAAAAACGATGTATGCGAAGAATTTGACACCGTCCAAATAGTAACATCACACTACAAAACAACCTTAGATTCCATTCCGACAATATGCTTGGGCGATTCCCTATTGGTCAATTTGAAAATCATATCTTCAAGTTACAGTTCCTCATACACCAACCTGTGGCATATAGACAACGGAAGCCTCATTGTTGATACATCTGACTTCAAAGCATGGTTGAAACCCAATGGTCCAACCGATGTACATATTGTTACAACCAACGAATACGGTTGTCAGGTCAAGACTACGGAGCATATCAGCACATCTAAGGTAGAACCTGTTTTAACCAAAATAGACATCAGTTGTTTCGGTGCCAACAATGGTAAAATTGCAGTAACCTGCAAAGATACCACTATGCCTTATAGTTATACGTGGACACCTGCAGTTTCCACCACTAACATCGCTACAGACTTGACAAAAGGAATATATAAAGTTGTTGTTGCAGACACACACCATTGTGTAGCGGAAACAAGCGGCTATATAGATGAACCCGATAAAATACAATTGAAATTATACGATACTGTTACCTCCAACTTCTGTGGCAAAAACTGTATTGGCAAAGGCAGTGTACAAATACAAGGCGGAACACCACCCTACACTTACAGATGGAATACAGGTGCAACAAGCACAACTATTGACCAACTGTGCGTAGGTACTTATTCGTTCTATCTTTCTGACAGCAATGCATGTTTGGATACTATATCATTCAATGTGTTGGACACCTCCAAGTTGAGCATTGACTACCAATCGGAAATGCCCACATGTTATGACACATGCGATGGAAAATTTGTATTGTTGGTTGAAAATGCAACCTATCCTATAACAATCACTTGGAATGACGGGGGCAATGACAGCGTTAGAAACACTTTGTGTAGGGGCAATTATCAAGTGGAAGTTATAGATTCGTTACTGTGCAAACGGCAATTAAACTTTACCTTGGCCGCTCCCGAGCCAATTTCACTTGCCAACTATCAGGTAACCCGCCCTTCGTGCAAGGGATATAGCGATGGAAGCATTATCGTTGCTATAAAGGGTGGCACACCTCCATACACCTATAGTTGGAATGGCACCATCGGCACTGATTCTCTATTGGATATACAGGCTGCCCAATACCAATTGCATGTTACTGACATCAACCATTGCGAATATGATACAACTTTCATTGTTCCGGATTATGATTCTTTGCGTATCAATAATATTACAACCACCAATATTCCTTGTGAAGAAGTTTGCAATGCGACCATTTTCATGAATATCACAGGGGGATGTCCTCCATACAGATATATTTTAAACGGCAAAGAAACCACATCGCTGGACAATCTTTGCAAGGGTACTTATCAAATCAAAGTTCTTGACAGAAACAACTGTTCCGTACAAGACAGTACCGTTGTTAAAGACAGTTCATCTTTTCCTACCCCTATCAAAGCATGGGCTGATACCAATTTGGTTTACAAAGGCCGTTCTACCATGTTGCACGTTACCGATTTAGGCACAGGATTCACCTATCATTGGACACCTGAACAAGGACTAAAACCGACTTCGGGAACAGACGTTACTGCCACCCTAACAGAAAACACGCTTTTTACCGTGTTGGTAAAAGACAAATGGGGCTGCTATCAAACAGATACGGTTTCTGTTGCTACATGGGAAGTTATTTGCGATGAACCTTTTGTTTTTGTTCCCAATGCCTTTACTCCCAACGATGACGGAAATAACGATATTTTGTATGTCAGAGGTGATTTGTTGGAAGAAATAGACTTTAAAGTCTATGACAGATGGGGAGAAAAAATATTTGAAACCCAAGACCTCAAACAAGGTTGGGACGGAACCTACAAAGGCAAAGCCTGCGAACCGGGCGTATATTTCTATTATTTACAAGCAACTTGCTCCGCTGGAGTAAAATCTTTAATCAAAGGTAATGTAACCTTAATACGATAAAATGAGAGTTTTTAAATTTGGAGGAGCATCTGTCAAAGATGCAGAAGGCGTAAAAAATGTTGTAAACATCATTCGGCAACATATAGACAAACCACTATTGGTTGTAGTTTCGGCTATGGGCAAAACCACCAATTTGTTAGAGGCTTTGCTAAAAGCACATACCGAAGAATCCGATGAAAAATATGCTGTTTTTGAACAACTGAAAAGCCAACACTATCAAACCGCTATACAATTGTTTGAAAA
>JAFZUH010000054.1 GCA_017618435.1 Bacteroidales bacterium
CAAAGAGAAGGCGTTGAAAAGAAAAAAGAAGAACTTGATAAACTTATCAAACAACAACAATCATTGTTGGAAAACGTATCAGGTCTTTCTGTTGAAGAAGCCAAAAAAGAATTGATAGAAAGTCTAAAAGATGAAGCCAAAGCGGAATCGGTAAATCTGATTAAAGATATTATTGATGAAGCCAAATCAAATGCCAATCTTGAAGCCAAAAAGATTTTGATAAAAACCATACAAAGAACTGCTGTTGAAAACACCCACGAAAACTCTGTTTCTGTTTTCAATATTGAAAACGAAGAAATTAAAGGACGAATTATCGGTCGTGAAGGTAGAAACATACGCACCTTGGAATCTTTAACCGGTGTTGATATTATCATTGATGACACTCCTGATGCTTTTGTTTTGTCAAGTTTTGACCCCGTTCGTAGAGAAATAGCCCGGTTGTCTTTGGAAAAACTAGTGTCAGACGGACGTATTCACCCTGCACGTATAGAAGAAGTTGTAACAAAAACAAAACGTCAAATAGAACAAGAAATAGTTGAAGTCGGCAAACGCACCACCATTGATTTGGGTATACATGGCATGCACCACGAATTGGTACGTTTGATAGGTAAAATGAAATATCGTTCTTCTTATGGACAAAATCTATTGCAACACTCCAAAGAAGTTGCTACCTTGTGTGCAACAATGGCCGCAGAATTGGGCTTGAATGTAAAACTGGCCAAAAGAGCAGGTTTGTTGCATGATATTGGTAAGGTTCCTGATAATGAACCTGATATGCCACATGCAGAATTAGGGGCAAGTCTAGCAGAAAAATTCAAAGAAAAACCTGAAATCATCAATGCTATTGCTGCTCACCACGATGAAGTGGAAATGCAATATTTGATAGCACCTATTGTTCAAGTTTGTGATGCTATATCAGGAGCACGTCCGGGTGCTAGAAGAGAAGTTGTGGAAGCCTACGCAAAACGGTCAAAAGACTTGGAAGAATTGGCTCTCTCCTACTCCGGTGTAACAAAAACCTATGCTATTCAAGCAGGGCGTGAACTTCGCGTTATTGTCGGAGCAGATAAATTAACTGACGAACAAACTAAAGTACTTTCTTTTGATTTGTCCAAAAAAATTCAAAATGAAATGACCTATCCGGGACAAATAAAGATTACCGTAGTACGAGAAACAAGAGCCGTTAGTTACGCTAAATAAATTTACTAATTTGATATTAAAAAAGACCGGTTTTTGCCGGTCTTTTTTTTACATCATTGTTTTTTGCAGAAATGGTGCTGTTGGTGATTTTTTGCACTTTATCAAATCTTCAGGAGTACCCGTAAATATTACATCTCCACCATTTTTACCGCTACCGGGACCTAATTCTATAATCCAATCTGCCAACTTGATTATTTCTAAATTGTGTTCTATGACAACTACAGAATGCCCTTGCTCTATCAATGCACGGAAAGTTTGATAGAGTTTGGATATATCATGACTATGCAGCCCTGTTGTCGGCTCATCAAAGATAAACAAGTTTTTTTGCTTATTGCTTGATTTTGATAAAAAATAGGCTAATTTTACCCTTTGTGCCTCGCCGCCGGACAAAGAAGATGAACTTTGCCCTATTTGTATATAATCCAAGCCTACAGCCTTTAATGGATACAAGTCTTCTAATATTGCTTTTGTAGTAGTAGATACAGGCAAGGCTTCGAAAAATTCAATAGATTCATTAACTGTCATTTGCAAAACATCAAAGATAGTCTTATTATTTATTTTAACATCTAAAACCTCTTCTTTATAACCTGTTCCATGGCATTCTTCACAAGGCAATTCTACATCGGACATAAATTGCATTTTAATCTTTATCGCACCGTCTCCTGCACAGGCTTCACATCGCCCGCCTTCTACGTTAAAAGAGAAAAAACTGGATTTGTAATTTCTTGCTTTTGATAACGGTTGATTGGCATACAAGGCACGAATATGATCAAACATACCAATGTATGTAGCAGGATTAGAACGAGAAGAACGTCCGATAGAACTTTGGTCAACCAATTGAACCGCTTGTATTTGATTAATATCCCCACAGAGACTGTTTGTTGGACAATAGGTGTCCACAAAATATGATTCCAATTGTTTTTTTACTTCGGGATAAAAAATACCGTTTATCAAAGATGATTTTCCACTTCCTGAAACTCCGGCAACAACTGTGAGTACATTAAGCGGTATATCTACAGTTATGTTTTTCAAATTATGCAATGTCGCATTTTTGACAGTTAGTTTATATTTGAACTTTAATCGTTTTTGCGGAACAGGTATGTTTTTTGTTTTGTTTAGATATTGAGCAGTAATACTTTGCTGATTTTTTAGCAATTGATTAAGTTTTCCAGCAAATACCACTTCACCACCCAAACGACCGGACAAAGGACCAATATCTACAATATAGTCTGCCGCCCTCATCATTTCTTCGTCATGTTCCACTACAATAACGGTATTACCTATATCTCTCAATCTTCGCAAAAGACTGATAAGCTTTTGCGTATCAACACTATGTAAACCAATACTCGGTTCATCTAAAATATAAAGGGCTCCCACTAAATTGCTGCCTAAAGAGGTGGCTAAATTGACACGTTGAGCCTCACCCCCTGACAAACTTGAAGACAAACGATTCAAAGTCAGATAATCTAAACCAAGGTCGCAAAGAAATGTTATTCTTGTATTGATTTCATGTGTTAAAAAGTCCGCAATTTGCTGGTCAGCCTCTGATTTGAATTTCAAATGCTCAAAAAAGACTTTCAATTCTCCCAAAGGCATTGTAACTAAGTCTAAAATAGTTTTATCTTTTATTTTCACATAGTTAGCATCTTTTGCCAAGCGACCGCCATGACATTCCGTACATGTGGTGTGTCCTTTATATCTTGATAAGAGTACTCTGTATTGAATTTTATAGATTTGTGTTTCTACCCATTTGAAAAATCCATTAATGCCCGGTATATCATCATTTCCCTCCCATAACAAGTGATATTCCTCTTCAGACAAATCTTTTATGGATTTATGAATAGGAAAATTATATTTTCGTGCATATTTAATTAAAATATCTTTAAATTCACTCATTTTTTCTCCATGCCAACAAGCGACAGCCCCATCATACACCGATAAGTTTTTATCAGGAATAACAAGGTCAGGTGAAATGCCATTTATTTCTCCTGTTCCATTACACGTCGGACATGCCCCATACGAATTGGTAAATGTAAACATATTGGGATTAGGTTTGCGGAATACAATGCCATCGGCTTCAAATTTATTGGAAAACGTGTGATATTTTTTATTTCTATCTTTATCCAAAACGCAAACAACACAATTGCCGTTACCTTGAAAATAAGCTGTTTCAATAGATTCCGCTATTCTGGAATGATTTTCGGCACTATTATCAAGACTGCATCTGTCTATCAATAAATAGACTTTGTCTTTAAAAGTTTTTTGTTTGGCAGTTTGAATATCAACAATTTCATCAGCGACAAACAATCTGCTAAATCCCATACTTTCAAGAGTTTCAAGATTCTTCACGAATTCATTTTTGGATAACTTTGCCAAAGGTGCCAAAATTATGACACGATTAGAAGAGTCAAGCGTGAAAATAAAATTGCAAACATCATGTACCGAATCTCTTTTCACCAATTTTCCGCTAATCGGAGAATATGTCTGCCCCAGTCGGGCAAAAAGCAGTTTTAGGTATTCATATATTTCGGAACTTGTGCCCACAGTTGAACGTGAGTTGTGGGCATAGGTTTGTTGTTCAATAACAATTGAAGGCGGAATGCCTTCAACATAGTCAATGGCAGGTTTGGATATTTTTCCTAAAAATTGTCGGGCGTATGCACTTACGCTTTCAATATACCTGCGTTGTCCTTCTGCATAAATGGTGTCAAAAACCAACGATGATTTGCCACTACCTGAAACACCTGTTATAACAATCAATTGATTGCGAGGTATTCTCAAATCTATGTTTTTAAGATTATTGACACGTATCCCTTTTAAATAGATATATTCTTCGTTTTCTTTTTTCATAACTACAAATTATTGTTTGACAATTTTTTTGTAATATGTTTTACCTTGTTCTTCGGTTATTTTTATAAAATAAAGTCCGGAAGTCCTGTTTTTTAGTGATAATTTATGCAAACCGACATTTAAAGTGCTATTATAAATCTCGCTGCCTAATTTGTTGAATATTTTAATATTAGACTTTTTTAAAACATTGACATTAAACATATCATTTGTTATATTAGGATATATATAACAAGCATTTTCTTCTGTAGGAATTACAACTAAATTGTCTTGTTGCAACAACAAAAAAGCCTTCCAAAAATTGGGAATACCAAAACCTATCAATGTGTCGTATTTACCATAATTAGATGCACTTTGCAATATGGCCTGCATAATATCTTGGGCGGTATAATTGGGAAAAGCCTGCCATAGGCAAACACTCAAACCTGTAATTAAAGGTGTGGCTAAAGATGTGCCATTCCCTTCAATATCAACATTCCCAACAATATCAACAAAAGTACAATTTTGTCCCAAGGCTGCAATTGAAGGTTTTTGTACCGAAAAGCTGCGACTGCCTTTGGAACTAAAAAATGCAACTGTAGAATCTCTATCTACAGCCGCAATCGTCAAAACGGCCCGACTATCAGCAGGTACACTGATATATTCCCAAGGTGTCTGCCCTGCATTCCCTGCAGCGATAACAACTATTGTATTTTTGCGGGCTAAACGGGAAGCGGCAATCGATGCCACTGAATGTAAGCCATTTAAATGTGCATAAGTGTGATTGTCTGTTTCATTGTCAAAATCAGTATACCCCAGAGAAATATTCACTGCATCTATGCCTAAACTATCACACATTTCCAAGGCTCTGACCAAGAAAAATTCTTCTATAAGTTGTTCATATTTACTGACTTCAGACTTCAACAAAACATAATCGGCTTTTGGTGCAGTTCCCACTGCAAAATAAGGTTGATGGGCGGCCATAATAGACAACACATGTGTACCATGGGACACCAATTCAA
>JAFZUH010000055.1 GCA_017618435.1 Bacteroidales bacterium
TAAGCATCGTTGCGATTGCCCTTGTGTGCATCGCTTGCAACCCTTATCCTGATTTCAAAAAAGGGAAAGGAAAAATGTATTATCGTTTTTTTGAACAAAATGAAACTGCACGTTTGGCAGAAAAAAACGACATTCTTTTAATATCCATGCAAATTGCCACCAAGGATTCTGTTCTTACCGAAATGGCAGAAGTGCCTATTCTTATGCAAGAATCCCAATACGAAGGCGACATATTCGACTGCTTGTCAATGATGCACGTGGGTGATTCAGCAACATTCATTATAGATGCAAAAAAATATTTTGAAGTTTATAACTACAACCAAATACCCGAATTTGTAGACGACAAAACCATGTTGTGGTTTACCCTCAAAGTAAAAGACATTACAGGCTATAATGAATTTGTTGCCAAAATGACACAAGAAAGAGCAGAAAAAGAAGCCCAAGAATTGGAAGCATATCTTTTGGCCAACAACATTGATGAAGAAGCCAGAGAAAGCGGTTTGATATACATCGAAACCAAAACCGGCAAAGGCAACAATCCTCAAGCAGGACAAACTTGCGTAATGCATTATACCGGAAAGTTGTTGGACGGAACCGTTTTTGACTCCTCCGTAGAACGCAATCAACCATTTGAATTTATCTTGGGACAAGGTCAAGTGATAAAAGGCTGGGACGAAGGCGTTGCCTTGATGAAAAAAGGCGGCAAAGCCACGTTGATTATCCCTTCCGAATTAGGCTATGGCAGCAACGGTGCAGGCAATCTCATCCCTCCCTATGCTTCATTGGTGTTTGACGTTGAATTGTTAGACATTAAATAAAAAAACAGACTGTCATAATGCAAATTGTTATGGTTTTATGTTTGGTGGTATATACCATACTGCTGTTTGCGGTGATGAGTATAACATCAAAAAAAGCCAACAATGAAACTTATTTCGTAGGCAACAGAAAATCTCCATGGTTTATTGTTGCCTACGGTATGATAGGGGCATCATTGTCGGGAGTAACATTGTTGTCTGTTCCCGGCGATGTTTATAAGACCCAATTCACCTATTACGGCATTGTCATCGGTTATCTGTTAGGCTATGCCGTAATTGCCTTGGTGCTGTTGCCTTTGTATTACAAATTGCAATTAACATCCATATATGCCTATTTGGGACAACGTTTCGGCAAATATTCACACAAGACAGGTTCCTTTTTCTTTATTGTCTCCCGAATGTTGGGCTCGGCATTGCGAATGTATCTGGTGATATTTGTCTTGCAAGAATTTGTTTTTTCATATTGGCACATACCCCTATGGGCAACATCGGTGGTGTTTATTGTTATTATTCTGTTATATACTTTCAAAGGAGGAATAAAAACCATCGTGTGGACAGACACGCTGCAAACGACATTCCTGTTGTTGGCACTTGTATTAATGATAATATACATACCCAAAGACCTGCATTGCACCTTGGACAACATGTGGGACAAGATGAGCAATATGGGCTACACCAAAATGTTTAACACCAATTGGCACGATTCCAACTTTTTCATCAAACAAATTGTCAGCGGTATGTTCATCACCATCACGATGACCGGCTTGGACCAAGATATGATGCAAAAGAATTTGAGTTGCAAAAATCTCCAATCCTCCCAACGCAATATGTTTTCATTTTCCGCCATATTGTTAGTCATAAATATATTATTTCTCATTCTTGGCGGTATGCTTTGCATCTATGCCACCGAAAAAGGCATAGATATGTCTACCATGCAAACCGATAGAATATTTCCCACAATAGCCTTTAACTATTTGCCGCCAATAGCCGGCATTACCTTTGTTTTGGGGCTTATTGCCGCAGGCTATTCCAGTGCAGACGGAACACTCACCTCACTGACAACAGTTATCTGTATTGATTTTCTGAACATAGAAAATCTACACAAAACCCAAGAAGAAAAAATCCGCATCAGACGATGGATACATGTGGGCATTAGTCTTTTGTTCCTGTTGATTATATTACTTTTCTCCAATTTTCACAACGATGCCCTCATACGCATTATATTCAATGTGGCAAGTTATACCTACGGTCCCTTGTTGGGTTTGTTTGCTTTCGGGCTGTTTACCAAACGGACATTAAAATACGAAAACCTCACTCCCTGCATAGCCATTTTGTCACCCATATTGTGTTTCATTCTCAACAAATATTCCGCTGTATGGTTCAACGGCTACCAATTCGGATTTGAACTATTGCTGGTCAACGGCTTTTTGACCTTTGTTGGACTTTGGGCAATCAGCAGCCCCAAGCAACAAGCATAACATTACCGCCCCAAAAACTCAATCGTTGGCGGCAAACCAATCACAATCTTTGTCATGGGAATTGATAATCCCGATGGCTTGAAGATAGGAATAGACAATCGTACTGCCCACAAACTTCATACCCCTTTGCTGCAAATCCTTGGACAATTCATCTGAAAGGTTATTGGTGGTTTTGCCTGTTTCATAAACAATCTCACCATTGGTGAACGTATGCAAATAATTAGCAAAAGAGCCGAACTCCTGACAGATTTGGCGAAAAATGATACTGTTGTCCACGCTCGCCCTCACCTTTAGTTTGTTGCGGATAATGCCGGGGTTGTTCAGCAAGGCGTTGATTTTCCGCTCATCGTAACGGCAAATTTCATTCATATCGAAATTATCGTATGCCTGTCGGAAATTCTCTCTTTTATTCAAAACACATTCCCACGAAAGCCCCGCTTGAAAAGACTCCAAAATAAACATTTCGTACAAATAATGTTCGTCAAAATTTATTTTGCCCCACTCCTCATCATGGTATTTGACGTAGAGAGCATTTTTTTCATTACACCATTTACACCTTTTCATTGTTGGGATATTTAAGAAAATTATTGTTGCAAAATTATAATTTTTTAAGAATTTTGAGAGCGGAAAAATTAAACTTGTTGAATCTATACTCAATTCACCTTTCGCTTCGTCCGTTTCGTGTGTATTTTTTTGTTACATTTGCAAAATAAATTATAACACTATGTACAACGTAAAAATTACCGTAATACGCAAGGCCGATTACCGTGACTTGCAAGCAAGATACGAAAATCCCATCGCCCACGCCTGCGATATTGCTGAAGGTATGATTTGGATAGCCCGACAAGGTCAGCAACCCGAAGGACTCTGCGATAGTGCATGGGAAAGTATGCGTTGGTTTGTGGAAGAATTGTCCAAAGGCAATGGCAACTTCTATGACGGATGGATGCAAAACCCCTACTCGGCCATGATTAGTTGCAACGATGGCTTCCGTCCTGTAAGTTTTTTGTTGGAACGGATAGAAGAATAAAACCTATTCGTCAAACACCATCGCAAGGGCGATACGTTTGCGTCTCACATCGACCTCCTCTACCCTTACCCGTATCTTCTGGTTGAGTTTTACCACCTTGCTGGGGTCTTTGATGTATTTTTTACCCATACGGCTCACGTGTAAAAGACCCTCTTGGTGTACACCTATATCCACAAAACAGCCAAATGCCGTGATATTGACCACCACACCTTTGAGCACCATGCCCACTTGCAAATCGGATATGTCCGTTATGTTTTGGTCAAACTCAAACAAATCGAATTGTTCTCTGGGGTCTCGTCCCGGTTTGGCCAATTCTTTCATAATGTCATTCAAAGTTGGCATACCCACCTTATCGGTAACAAAATCGGCCAAATGAATTTGCTTGCGGATAGCCTCATTTTGCACCATATCCTCAATGGAGCAGTGCATTTGTTGTGCCATTTTTTCCACGATAGCATAACTTTCGGGGTGAACGGCACTCCTGTCCAAAGGATTTTTGGCGTCTGCAATTCTGATAAATCCGGCGGCTTGTTCAAAGGCCTTATCCCCGAAACGGCTCACTTTTTTCAAGTCGGCTTTAGTTTTAAAACTCCCGTTTGCCTTGCGATAATCCACAATATTTTTCGCCAATCCAGCACCAATGCCCGAAACGTATGCCAACAACTCCTTACTGGCCGTATTCACCTCCACTCCGACAGCATTGACACACAAAGACACCGTTTCCGACAAACTGTTTTGCAGTTGTTTTTGATTGACATCATGCTGATATTGCCCTACGCCAATGGATTTGGGGTCTATTTTTATCAGTTCCGCCAGCGGATCCATCAGTCTTCTGCCAATAGATACCGCTCCCCTGACGGTAATATCATAATCGGGAAATTCTTCTCTTGCCACCTCCGAAGCCGAATAGACCGAAGCCCCGTTTTCGTTCACCATGACCACAAGCGGCTTTTGTTCAAAATCTATATGTTGGACAAAGTTTTTCGTTTCTTGCCCTGCCGTCCCGTTGCCGATAGCAATGGCTTCCACGTGATATTTTTTGGCTAAATTTTTCAAACAATCATTGGCTTGGTGAACGTCTATTTGAGGCGGGTGCGGATAAATGGTGCCATTTTCCAACAGATTGCCATGTTTGTCCAACACCACCACCTTGCAGCCCGTTCTGAATCCCGGGTCAATAGCCATCACCACCTTTTGTCCCAACGGTGGGGCCAACAACAACTGACGGACATTATTGGCAAAAATGCTTATCGCCTCGTTGTCGGCTTTTTCTTTCATCATCTGCCGCATTTCTGTTTCCATTTGCGGTTGCAACAAACGATTGTAACAATCTTCAATGGCATCGGCAATTTGGTCTGCAGCCTCGTTGTCGGCTTTGAGGTGAATGTCGTCAATGGTTTCCAAGGCAGTAATTTCATCAGGAGCGACCTTCAGCCTGAGATAGCCTTCCTCTTCTCCGCGAAACATCGCCAAGATACGATGGGAAACATTTTTTTTTATCGGTTCTTTGTTGTCAAAATAGATTCTGTATTTATCGCCATCGGCTTCTTTGCCTTTGACAACTTTGGAAACAACCACCCCGCTATGAATGAACAGTTGTCTTATTTTTTCCCTTGTCTGCAAATGTTCGGCAATGTATTCGGCGACAATATCCCGTGCTCCCGCCAAGGCTTCTTCTACCGAAGCCACTCCTTTTTGTTCATCAACAAATTGTCGGGCATAAGCCTCCACCGATTGCGGCAATTGTTTGTACAACCATTTAGCCAAAGGTTCCAAGCCTTTTTCTTTGGCCATAGTTGCTTTGGTCTTGCGTTTGGGTTTGTAGGGCAGATATAGGTCTTCTATCTCCGACATGGTTTCGGCTTTTTCTATCTGCTCTTGCAACTGGGGCGTCAGTTTTTCCTGTTCTTTAATGGCGTTGAGAACAAACATCCGTCTGTTTTCCAATTCCAACAACTGCTTATATTGGTCTCTGATAGCCATTATCTGCACTTCGTTCATACTGCCCGTTGCCTCTTTACGGTATCGGGCAATAAAAGGAATGGTGGCACCTTCTGCCAACAAATCCAACACATTTTGAACAAGAGGCTGTTGTAAATTCAGCGTTTGGGCTATTTTTGTTACTATATCCATAATTCTATTCTTCTGTTTGTGATACCGATTGGTCTATTTCTTCATCAGAAGGACTATGATGTACCTCAAAAGCAAAAATATTTTGTCCTTCTTTGGCTTGTTTTTCGTTGGAGGTAGTCATTTCAAACTTGTCGGCGGGGAAACTATATGTTTCCACAAACACCTTGCGGACAAGTTCGGCTTTCATGGTCGCATTTTGTTGTGCCATTTGGGTTATTTTCACGCTGTCCTGCATAAGGGCTTGTTGGGCTATGTCTTTGTCGGAGTCTATGCCTTTGGATCGCAAGTAATCGGACACACCCTTGGCTTTCAAAGATATTCTCTCTATCTCGTTTATATCCGAAACAATCATCTTTTGAGCGTCTTTGTCGGTCGCCACTTGGGTATAATAATAATCTTTTTTCAATAGAAATACCGCCAAATCTCTTGCATTCTTATCCAAATCATAATGTTGGACAAGGGTTAATGAAAATGACGGTTTGTCTTTCAGATTTTCTGCCATTTTCTTGAACTGTTCGTATTGTTCCGAAGTAAAATCCACCGCAAAAATATCGTAAGGCATATCTTTAAAATTATCGGCATTCAAACCAAAAGCATTCGCCATCAAATCTATCGGAGCAGTCGCCACTTTTACCAACAAATTGACAAAAGTTTTCCATATAACTTTTCTGAACGAGAAATTGGGGTCTTTTATATGCCCCGTTACAGGCAGTTCTATTTTTATATTGTCTTCTCTGTCTTTCAGCAAAAACAAGCCCACCCGCAAAGGAATATTGTATTCGGGTTTCAGGTCAGGCATTTTTTTACCCACCATACAATTATGAATATCTATTTCGTTTTTGCTGTTCAGGTATTCATTCTTGATAATATAAGAACCCGTAAAGGCAAAAATACCATCGGTTATCGGATAAGCCAAATAATGTTCACTATAGGGGGATACGTGCCGCAAATTCAAATTGCTGATATGCAATATCAACTCATGCGAAGCCAAACCGTTGAGTATGCCATGCCAATTGGCCATCACCTTTCCGCCATCGGGCAGGGTGGCCGCCAAATTCATTCGCGACAAGGTATTCAAATCCACATCGGTGGCATTTATCTTGATTTGACGAATAGGAAATTTAAAGGCTTTTTGCAAGGTATAATCATTATAACTGATAGCCCCATCGTTCAAATTGATACGGTTTATTCTAAAATCCATCGGGCTGTTGTTGGTATCTTTGGCAGCAGGTGTTTGGTCTGCGAGCGGTTCGTCTTGAGGTTGTTTTTCCGTAGGTTTCATCAAATTGGAAAAGGTATGATGGTCTTGATAAATATTCATATCCACCACCAAGCCGTTCAAAGCAATGGAATCAATATAAAATTGATTTTTCGGCAAGTCAATTTGCTCTATTTGAATAGTCAAATCATCAAAAGCGGTCATTTGTTCACCATAGCCATTGCTTATCTGCATTTGTTCCAGATTGATAGTACCATCGGCCAAAATATCCAAAATATGTTCTGTATTGCCTTGCAAGTGCAAATCTGTGGTCAGTTTGCCATGCAAATCTGTAATATTCATCGTCTCTTGAAGATAAGGCTGTACGGAAGCAATATCAAATTTTTTCAATTTGACATACAAATCAAAAGTTTTGTTCTCCAAAGCATACAAGAGTTTCATGTTCAATTCGCCACCATCGCTAAATTTCAAATCCAAACCGACATGAGTGTTTTCCGGACCAAAATACACGCCCGGAATATAAATGGCAATATCTTTGAGGTCAAATTGACTGTTGCGTTGCATATCCTTATACAATATCCGCCCGTCTCTAATGTTGATATTCCGCAAATTGACTGCCCATTGCGATGGCGTAGTATCAGGTTCGTCTGTCGAGAAAAATTCTATCATATCAGTGAAATTAAAGCGGCTGCCGTCTTGCAATATCGGCAAATCATGACCGACAAGCGTGATTTCATTCAAACAAACTTCTTTGGCAAGCAACTTGAACAGATTGATTTGAACCGATAACGTATCAAAGGTAAAAAAAACATCTTTATCGTTTTCTTCCCACGAACAGAAGTTGATAATTTTTGCCCGACCTGTAAAAATATTGGCTTTCAACTTATCCATTTTCACCTGACGATTACACAACTCTTTGCTATGTTTTTCTATATAATGATGTGCGATTGGAGGGGCAATAATCGCTACAAGTACTATCAGGGCTATTAAACTTGCAAGGGTGATAAGAATAATTTTTACAACTTTCTTCTTCATTTTCAATCTATTTTAAAATTCCAAATAATACTTGCGAAGATACCATAATTTTTATTATTGTTTGCCCCTTTTGCCAAAGGTTTTTATTGGCAAAAAAATTAAGTAACATAAAGCCATTTGGTATCAAAAAAAATGCTATTTTTGCAAAAATTCCATTTGGGGATACGCTACATTCGTCTAGAGGTCTAGGACATCAGATTCTCATTCTGAAGACCGCGGGTTCGAATCCCGCATGTAGTACAGAATAAAAGGAAATGGCACTTGAATAATCATTATTATTTAAGTGCCATTCTTTATTTTTATTTGTTAGACTTTCGTCTATTGCATTCCTTACATAACATTTGGCAATTTTCGGCAACGGTGCGACCGCCTTTGCTCCACGGTGTGATGTGGTCGGCTTCCATTTCTTCAATCTCGAAATGTTTTCCGCAAACTTTGCAGATTCCATTTTGTTTCTCGTACACTTCGCGTCTCATATTGTCATCGAAGGCTCGGATGCCCAAATTACGCTCATCGCCATCGAAAATGTATGGGTAAATGCCTGATTTCTTTTGAACATCGCTATCGGTCATCAAACGCTTTACCTCATCTTCGAGTTGGTTTGCATCCCAATTTTGATTGTGGTATTTCTCGAAAAGCGGACCCCAATCAACGTTTTGCATTTCTTTTCGATACTTCGGAAAAACCGCTTTAACCCAATTGATTACGCTACTGAAATGATTCCAAAGTGCAACCGCGTTTGGGTCGTGCTGATGGTTGCCCATATAAATTTCAATATTGCCTTTTGATATCCAAGATATTGCAGTTTCCAAATATTCTTGACGAATAGCCGAACCTTTCAGATAATCGCTACCGATTTGAGCCGCAGGGCAATTAGATTTGCTAAAATAGCGTTTTGCATCGGCTACCCACGGACCAGAATATACCGCATTGCGTAATTCTTGGTCGGATAGTTTTTCGCCCGCTATATTGATGGTTTTGAACCATTTGAGTTTCTCGCTATCACTGCCGCTGCAAATGTAAACTTGCAACTCGTAGTTTAAAATCTGATCTTGTTCATCGGGTTTAAGGTTGTGAAAATAACGCATATCAAAAGCAAAATCGCCATTCACATATTGACAAATGCTGATAGTTCGTTGCTGACCGTCAATTATTTCGAATGTTCCGTCCTCGCGTGTTGCCCAATACATTACATTGAGCGGAAAACCCAGTGTAAGTGTGTCAATTACAGCATCACGTTGCTTGTCTTTATAAACAAACTCTCGCTGATAAGGTGGTCGCACATCAAGTTTTCCGTCGTACGCACGTACGCCGTTTTCTGCATTATCCACATAGCCTTTGGCTAAATCGCCAACTTTAATTTTACAAAGTTTAATATCCATATCTGTATGATTTTAAGGTTATTATTTCTTATTATTGCCGTATTTTGCTTCCGGCTCTGCCGCCATTCGTACATCTGATTCGGGTGCTTCGTAGGTTTTTGCCGATTGTTTACGACGAATGAGAATGCGATGATATGTTTTTTGACATAACTTGTCCTTATACATCTTTTGGCGAGAAGCATACTCTTTAAAACCCTCTTTTCTTCTTAAAATATCTAGTTCTATACAAGGTTCGCAACATTGTAATATTTCAAATTGTTCGGGATTATACTTATCCATAAAGGTTATGGGAACTCCAATAACCCCATTGAAATCAAAAGGAATTTCATTTGTTTTGTCAACATTTATGGCGTTAAAATCCGCATATTGAGGAAATTCCTCTGGTGTATAAGATTTATATAGTATTAATTCCTCGTGACGTTTTTGAATTTCAAGATTTGTAAACCAATTTACTCCCGAAACTCGTATCATACCTTCACGATGGTCGCCTGCAGTTGCAACATCTTCATATTTACTAATAAAATGCCCTGCACCACCTTTAAATCCATA
>JAFZUH010000001.1 GCA_017618435.1 Bacteroidales bacterium
CTTGTATCTATCGTTACGGGCATACTCTTGCCAACTGCGTGCAAAAAAGACAACCCCATTCAAGAGATAAACAACAATAACATACCCTACAACGAGAACGGCAACGACACTATCAATATCAATGCGAACACAGATTTTATTTTGACCAAAAGCACTATCGGACAAACATTACAAAATGCGACTTCTTCAATTTTAAGCAAAGGTTTTGTCAAATCCGATGGAGATAGAATTAAATTTACATTGGAACAAAATGGCATCACAAAAACTCTTAGCCTATTTTCTTCTTATGAAAACGACAAAATAACAAACGCAGAAATGACAGTACGCAACCAAAATACAGACACATTGAAAATGGTACTCACACAATGGTTGTCGGAATTTAAAGATGCAACTAATTTTTCTCTGATTACACGTGATAGATATACAACAAAAGCCGATGCAACACAAAAAACATATTCCGATGTAAATTCGCTTATGGTAGATATAAATAGCCTACATGGCGAAAACACAATGTCCATATCGGTATATTGTGTAGACAAAAACGCCTACCAATATAGTATAGATCTATGGTTTACGAACTATAGTAAAATGGTCTCTATGCAAATCATAAAATCAGATAAAGAAAATGTTCATCGTGCAACATTCAGCAATGAGATTGTAGGCAGGCACAAACATATACTTTTGATGAAAGTTGATTATCTTACATTCAATTATTTAGGCTATACCACTATTGATGTTGCCGACAAGACTGCCTCGGGCGACACCATTCCTTTTTTGGCGGAATATTACCCTCCCTGTGACTTTGGAAATATAAAATTATATTACAACAATAAGAATGATGGCAACAAACTTTTTGAAGGAAGCATTATTTGGATGGGCTGTGGAAAAATGGATTTTCCCACAGAATTTTGGACAGGAAACAGCCAAGCAAGCACCCCCTATCCGGGACAAAACAAAATAAATATGATAAATACAAAGGGGGGACATGTTATTGTTGCCGATGAACACGACTTGAAATTCATTTGGGAAACAATTTCCGCCCGTAATGAATTTCAATGGTTTTACTCACATAGCAGCAAAAAAATCGCTGTATATCAGTACCAACCAAGTGTTGGAATAGGTGACCCCGCAGACGGATATTACCTTGTTTTTGTAGAACAAAATATATAGATACTAAAAGTTCAAGTTGGAAAGTTATAAAATTTAAGAAAAAAGATTGTTTCTTTACAAAACTAAATGCAGATTTTTTGTAAACAATACGCTTTCTTTTAGATAAAGGATATAATTTATGGTAAAAATAAAATATTTAAAAATTTTAGGTTTGACAATCGGATGTTTACTGCTGAGGTGTACCGTAAATGCATTTGATTTTGAAAGTGGTGGTATTTATTACAATATTACTAGCAGTACGGCACCCTTTACGGTTGAGGTTACATATGGAGTACGCACTGGTAGTTATTCAGGGGTAATTGACATACCTTCTATGGTATCGTATAACAATCAAGACTATTCTGTTACAAGTATAGGAGTAGCTGCTTTTGCAATGTGTAATAATTTGACTTTGATAACTATTCCTATGTCTATAACACGTATAGAAAAAAATGCATTTTCTAATGATATTAGTTTAACGACTATAATTATTCCCAATTCAGTTAAAACTATTGGAGAAAAG
>JAFZUH010000004.1 GCA_017618435.1 Bacteroidales bacterium
TAATTCTTTTGATTTCATATATAGAAGAAATTGCATTAAGCAAACTTTCAGCAATATCTTTATTTTTCTTAACGACAATCTTTTCCACATCGCCATTAATAATCATTTTTTCCAATTGTGTATTATCAATACTTTGAGCAGAATCACCCCAGCCCCAAAAAGCCATGACCAACAACGCTACTGCTAAAAAAATATATACATAATAAATGTTAAATGGTCGTTTTTTACCATTATTTGTTTTGGGTTCTCCCATATTTTCAAAAGGATTATTATTGTTTTTTTCAGACATAATCTTCAGTAAATTTATTCTTCGTTATAAATTGTTTTAGACGCATCACCCCAAAGTCCTTCAATATTGTAGAACTGACGAGTTTCTGGCAAAAAAATATGCACCAATACATCAAAATAATCTATCAAAATCCATTGGGCATTATTTTCACCTTCAATATGATTGGGTAAAATACCCAAATGTTGTTTAACAAACATTGCCACATTATCAAACAAGGCTGTTGCATGTGTATTGGAAGTTGCGGTACAAATAACAAAACTATCAAACATAGTTGCCCCTACTTTTGTTAAATTTAAAGATACTATATCTTTTGCTTTTTTTTCTTGTAAGGCAAATACAATATCATCTAATAAAGCCTTATTGTTTTTTGTTATTTGTTTGTTTGTTCGGTCCATTGAAATATTTAATTTTCTAATATTTTAAAACGGCAAAGATACAAAAAAATATTGAAATGATTCGCTTTTAGCAGAATTATCTTACAAAAAAATCAAGCATTTTTTTATCTTCCAAAAACGCTTCCAAATGGTCTCCGATTTGTACCGGACCAACACCAGACGGTGTGCCGGTAAAAAACAAATCACCTATTTTCAAAGTATAATATTTTGATACAGTTTCAATTATCTCATCTATAGAAAAAATCATATCGGAAGTATTACCTTTTTGTACTTCCTGACCGTTCTTTAATAATCTAAAATTCAAATTTTGAATATCTTGAAATTGATTTTTTGGCATAAAATCCCCTATTGGAGCAGAAGAATCAAAGCCCTTTGAAATTTCCCATGGCAAGCCGTTTTTTCGGCAATGCTCAAGCATATCTTTGGCAGTAAAATCTATCCCCAATCCTATTTCTTGATAATACGTATTCGCATACTTTTGTTGAATACACTTTCCAATTTTTCCGATACGAACAACAACCTCCAATTCATATTGTACATTATTACTAAAATCCGGCAAAAAAAATGGTCTGTTTTTAAGTAATAGTGCCGTATCGGGTTTCAGAAAAAAAACAGGTTCGGAGGTTAAACGTTTTTTTTCTACATTTGGCTCGCCGTAATTCATTGCCACACAAAATATTTTCATACCGCTATATTTTATAAAATGTTTTTTCTTCTACAGAAAAAAATAATATTCCCAACTAATTTCTTCAAAGAACTTCTGCCACCACAAATGTGCTTCCTCCGACAAAAATCAAGTCATTGGCAGTTGCATGATACCTTGCTCTTCTTAAAGCATTTTTCACACTTGAATAGGTTTTGCCTTCCAATCCATATTGTTTGGCATTTTGTTGTAACATTCGGGCTTCCAAAGCACGGGGTATTTGGGCTTGACAAAAATAATATTTTGCATCTTTGGGTAACAATGGCAATATTTTACCCAAATCTTTGTCATTCACGACACCAAAAACAATATGCAGTTTTTCGTGTTTTATAGTTTGCAATTGATGAAAAATATAAGACAAACCCGCTTGATTGTGTCCTGTATCGGCAATAATCAAAGGTTGCTTGGACAAAACCTGCCAACGCCCTTGCAACTGTGTGTTTTTTATACAATTGGCAATACCTCTTGTTACCGCTGTTGTATCTAACTTGTGTTGAAAAAGTTGAGTGGCAAGCAATACGGATTTAAAATTTTTTATCTGATAATCACCTGTTAATGGCGTTTGTATATCTTTATACAAAGCCCTACCTTTATTGTCAAAAACATCAAAATGCATCAAAAAGCCACTTGCCGTATCTTCCGTATATGTTTCTTTTATATCTATTTGTTTATCTGCAAAATACAACGGAGCATTCATTTCTTTTGCTTTTTGCACAAAAACGGCTGTTGTTTCAGGCTGTGTTTCCCCAATAATTATAGGAATATCTTGTTTAATAATACCCGCTTTTTCAGTGGCAATTTTCGCTAAAGTATCCCCTAAAAATTGCGTATGGTCCCAACTGATATTCGTTATAATGGACAAATCCGGATTCAATACATTCGTAGAATCCAATCTGCCTCCCATACCGGTTTCTACAATAGCAATATCAACCTTATTTTCAGCAAAATAAGAGAATGCCATGGCTACTGTCATTTCAAAAAAAGAAGGCTGTATTTTTTCAAAAAGTTGCTTGTTCTTTTCTACAAAATCAACGATATAGTTTTTTGATATTTTTTTCCCGTTTATCCGTATTCTTTCTCTAAAATCTTTCAAATGCGGAGAGGTATACAATCCTGTTTTAAAACCCGCCTCTTGAAATATTGAGGCTAAATTATGCGAAACCGAACCTTTTCCGTTTGTTCCGGCTATATGTATGGATTTCAATTTTTTTTCAGGATTGCCTAAACCTGCCAAAAGGGCAATGGTATTATTCAAATCTTTTTTATAAGCAGCAGCCCCTATTCTTTGATATACGGGCAAACTATTATATAAATAGGCTAATGTTTGAGTATAATTCATTATTGTAAAACAAAACGATAGGTTATTACCCCTCTTTCTTCTCTATCGGCATCGGCTTTGGCTTTAAACTTAGAGCGATAGGCCGCTTTTTCACATTCTTCCCAAATTTGAGGGTCATTGATGGTTGTGCCTCTAATACCTGCTTTGGCATAAATGACATTTCCGTCTCTATCGGCACGAAACTCCACTTTAACAACACCTTCAAGATTGTTTTTGGCAGACGGAAAAGCTTTTGTTATTACAGGTCTGCCATTCAAATAAAAATCTCCGCCATAATTGCCAATGCCGCTACCATATTCACTACCTTGTCCGGAACCAGTTCCGGAACCTTTGCCCGAACCGCTGCCTGTTCCTTGTCCCGTTCCTGAATTTGCATTGCGTTTAAACAAAGCATTCGGATTGACAGTCGGTTCTGATTCTTTTTGTGTTTGTTCTGTCGTAGTTGTTGTTTTTGGCTGATGAGTAACCACTTTGCGTGAAGATGTTTTTTGCGATGACATTGCAATTGTTTCCTCTTGATCTTGGGTTATCAACTTATCATTAGCCTGCGATGCATTAACCCGAGCACTTATCTTTTGAGTATTTTCAGGTGCACCGCCGCCACCACCACCCATATCTACCTCAATACCATATTCTGGAGGCGGTGGAACTTGATGGGTTAAACCTAAAAAACAAAAACACAACAATACCAAACCATGCACAATAATGGTTGTAGCAATGCCTATGATTTTGTTCTTTCGATTTTCTTTATCATTCAAATAATCTTCCATAATTATTTTTCTAAGGGACGGGTTGCCAAAATAACTTTATGCTGTTTTTGTTGTTGCTCATTGACATTATTAACAGCGTCTATCACATACATTAAATTTTGGACAGGCACACTTTGATCCATCCTAACTACTACGGTAGCGTCATCGGCTTCTGTTTGCAAACGTTCAGCTATAGCAACAGCCAAATTATCTTCTTCTACAGCAACCAAATCTTTACCTTGTAAAATAGAATAATCTAGATGTTCATCAATATAGACTTCAAAACTACGTTTGGCTGCTGTTTTGCTTGAAGAATTGGGCAACAACAACTTCACGGCATTCGGGCTAACCAAAGTTGATGTTATCATAAAGAATATCAACAACAAAAACACCAAGTCGGCTTGAGTGGACATATTAACTTCCACCTTATTTTTATATTTGGATTGTATCGGCATAAGTTTTTATTTTACAGGTTCGTGCAATAAATCCATAAATTCAGACGCTTTGGCTTCCAAAAGAAAAACAACATGATTTATCTTTGCCACCAACATATTGTAACAAATATATCCTACAATACCTACCACCAAACCGCTGGCAGTTGTTATCAATGCGGTATATATTCCGCTTGCCAAATCACCAATTTCAAGGTTATTACCAGAGGTTGCCATATCATGAAAAGCAACAATCATACCTGCCACTGTCCCCAAAAAACCCAACATGGGAGCAATACTTGACAAGGTTGAAACGGTACTCATGCCTTTTTCCAAACGATCAACTTCCAATTGCCCGACATTTGAAATAGCCTCATTGATGTCTGACAATGGTTTACCAAGACGCGACAACCCTTTTTCTATCATTCTTGCAATGGGGGTATTGGTCGCCTTGCACAATGCCAATGCCGAGTCCAATCTTCCATTGTGAATATTATCACGTATATTGTTCATAAAATTCACATCGTCTTTTGCCGCTTTGTTGATAGTCATATATCGTTCTATAAAAATATAAACAATAATGGCTGAAATAATCAACAACGGAATAGTAATCCATATACTACCACGGTCAAATAACAATGACAATAAATTCAGTTTTTCTTCATGTGGGACTACATCTGCTTGTAAAAGAATCATTTGTAACATACTTAATATTAATATTTATTTTATGCAAAAATACTGCAGTCTTTCTTGAAAAAAGACATTTGTTTTTACTTTTTTTCAACATCAATATGTTAAAGTTGTAAAAACAAATACACTTTGGTTTAAATATCGGTTTAAATATCGTATGGATTATTCTATATTTTTGTATATAAACACATTAAATTCGTTTTTTTGTTTATAAATATGTTAATAAAAGATAGATGGAAAAATAAAATTCCGTTATTTTTTTTTGTATCTTTGTTTTTATTGAGTTATTTTTATAAAAAATTGAATATGAGCGAAATTCAAGAAGAAAAAACAAACGTTCAACAAGAATACAATGCAAGTAACATTCAAATATTGGAAGGCTTGGAAGCAGTACGCAAACGCCCTGCCATGTATATTGGAGATATTGGAGAACGCGGTTTACATCATTTAGTTTACGAAGTTGTTGATAATTCAATAGACGAAGCATTGGCCGGCTATTGCAAAAATATTGAAGTCTGCATTCATGAAGGAAATTCTATCAGCGTCTTAGATGATGGACGTGGTATTCCTACCGATATGCACCCCAAAGAAAACCGTTCTGCTTTGGAAGTGGTTTTAACGGTTTTGCATGCAGGCGGCAAATTTGACAAAGGCTCATACAAAGTCTCGGGAGGTTTGCATGGTGTCGGGGTTTCTTGCGTTAATGCCCTGTCCAAATATTTAAAAGTGGAAGTTTATCGCAACGGCAAACACTATGTTCAAGAATATAAATATGGAAAACCATTATACCCTGTAAAAGAAATAGGCGATTCCGACAAACACGGGACATACGTATTCTTTACTCCTGATGATTCTATTTTTGATGTAA
>JAFZUH010000056.1 GCA_017618435.1 Bacteroidales bacterium
GCCTACGGAAACCAGATAACATTTACGACCACAGCCAACACGCCGACACTTACCACCACAGCAGCAAGTAATGTAACAGGCACTACCGCTACAAGCGGCGGCAATATAACAAGCGATGGCGGAGCCACGGTAACCGCCCGCGGAGTATGTTGGAGTACTTCTTCCAATCCGACAATTAGCAACAGCCATACTACCAATGGTTCAGGCACAGGCAGTTTTACCAGCAGTATAACGGGTCTTACCGCAGGCACGACTTATTATGTACGAGCCTACGCCACTAATTCCGCAGGTACGGCCTACGGAAACCAGATAACATTTACGACCACAGCCAACACGCCGACACTTACCACCACAGCAGCAAGTAATGTAACAGGCACTACTGCTACAAGTGGCGGCAATATAACAAGCGATGGCGGAGCCATTGTTACCGCTCGCGGAGTATGTTGGAGTACTTCGCAAAATCCGACAATTAGCAACAGCCATACTACCAATGGTTCAGGTACAGGCAGTTTTACAAGCAATATTACGGGTCTTACTGCAGGCACGACTTATTATGTACGAGCATACGCCACCAACTCTGCGGGAACAGCCTACGGAAACCAAGTGTCGTTTGCGACTACCGCTGATGCTAATTTGCCTACTGTTATCACTTCTAATTTAAGTAATCTAACCTTTACCCAGGCGACACTGGGAGGAAATGTTACCGATTATGGCAATTCTGCCGTTACCGCCCGTGGTATATGTTGGGCAAACACTCCCAATCCTACGATAAGCAATAGCCATACTTCCGATGGTATCGGTTCAGGTACATTCACGAGTGTGATTAGTAATTGGGTTGCAGGCACGACTTACTATGTACGAGCCTACGCTACCAACTCTGCAGGTACGGCGTATGGAAATCAAGTTATCTTTAATGCTCCATCTATAAATAATGCGACGAATGCTTATTTTTCCGTTTCTTCGACTAAAAAGGTTTATTTTTCATCCGGCAATTTGCAGTGGAGTGCTAAAAATGGCGGAAGTACAGCTACCACTCATGCTGTTATGGGTGGCGGTACTGCCGCAGGTACATGGCGATTTGCTCCTAACCAAGGTGTTACTATTGGTAGCAGTAACACAAATATTTCTTCTACATATAGCGGTTGGATAGACTTGTTCGGGTGGGGAACTAGCGGATATAATAACAAATATCCTTATATGACCAGCTCAACAAGTACTGATTATGGTAGTGGAACTAACCCTATTTCAGGTACTAATTATGATTGGGGGTTGTACAATGCTATTTATAATCCCCATACCAATACCACTGATGCACCGGGTACATGGCGTACATTGACTAAAGATGAATGGGTTTATTTGATGAATACTCGTAGCACTTCTTCCGGTGTACGTTATGCCAAGGCCAATGTGATGGGAACCAATGGAGTGATAATCGTTCCTGATAATTGGAGTACATCTGTATATACATTAAAAAGTACCAATACAACAAATGCGAATTATACTGCCAATACCATTAATTATACCAATTGGATAAAGATGGAAAATGCGGGTTGTGTCTTCCTTCCTGCTGCTGGCAGCCGTAATGGGGCTTCGGTCAGCAATGTCGGTTCCCGCGGCAGCTGTTGGTCGGGCACGTACTACACTAGCGACTACGCGTACTACTTGTTCTTCTATTCGAGCGATCTCCTTCCCTCGGACTACGGCAACCGCCACATCGGTTACTCTGTTCGCCTTGTTCGCTCTGCCCAGTAGAAATGCCAACAATAAATACCTACAAAGCCGATATAATTTTATATCGGCTTTGTTTTTTTCGGGTATTGTGTCTGCCGTAATGTTGGTGTAATTTGTAGGGCTGCCATATATGGCAGCCGTATTTGATGTAGGGACGTGTCAGGTCATGTCTCTACTCGCAAAATTTTCAATTTTCGAATATTCCTCATCTGAATAGGGATATCCTCAAGAGGAGGTTTTAGATATTATATTTAATGTTCACTTCTTTTTTCTCAATTTTCTTCGCTCGCCATTTGCAAAATTCTTAATTCTCAAAAAAATTGTATCTTTGCAAAAAGATATTTGAAAATGGGAGCAAGTTGTTTTATAAAAATAAAATAATTTGCATTATAAGTTTTACAACAGATAGGATTAATGACAGAAACGAATCGTATAGAATTTAAAAGCCAATTTACTGATGAACTTGATATAGAGAAAGAAGTTATTGCTTTCTTGAATTATCGTGAAGGTGGCATTATCTATATAGGTATTGATAATAATGGATATCCTCTTGCTATAGATAACATTGATAGTGTTGTTTTAAAGATTAAGGATAGGATTCGTATGAATGTTTCTCCATCTCCAATGGGGTTATTTGATGTATTGGTTGAAAATATCGATGGAGTAGATGTTGTTAAGATTTTTTTGGCATCAGGGACAGAAAAACCATATTATAAAACAAAGTATGGTATGAGTACACGTGGTTGTTACATTCGTGTAGGTACTGCTGCCGAACCTATGCCAATCGCGATGATTGAAGACCTATTTGCTAATAGAGTACGCAATTCGTTAAGAAATATACCATCTCCACGACAAAAACTTACATTTCGTCAACTTCATATTTATTATGAATCAAAAGGCTTGATGTTGAATAGTGCATTTAAACAGACTTTAGATTTATTAACTGCGGATGGACGATATAACTATGTGGCATTTCTTTTGGCAGACGAAAATAATGTTTCGATAAAAGTTGCTAAATATTCGGGGACGGACCGTATTGACTTAATTTCAAATAACGAATATGGCTATTGCTGTTTGCTGAAAGCAACCGATTTAGTTCTTGACAAACTGAATACAGAAAATTATATATTTACCCAAAAGACGGAGAAATTTAGGATAGATACACCGATGTGGGACAAGTTGGCGGTTCGAGAGGCTGTGATTAACGCTATTGTTCACAATGACTACACAAATGAAGTGCCTCCTAAATTCGAAATTTTTGCTGATAGACTTGAGGTTACTTCGTATGGGACAATTCCAGTGGGATTGTCGGAAGATGAATTTTTTAGTGGAGTAAGCATTCCTCGCAACAAAGAACTGATGCGAGTGTTTCGCGATGTAGAAATGGTGGAGGCGTTGGGTTCGGGTATGCCAATCATACTGCGTAAGTATGGTCGTGAGGCTTATAGTTTTTCGCAGCATTTTATTCACTTGATAATCCATGTGAAAGACAATGTGTCCCCAAATGATACTAAAAATGATACTAAAAATGATACTAAAAATGATACTAAAAAACGTCGCGAAATAATTGTAAATCTGATTAAAAGAGACAATCACATATCAATAGCTGAAATTGCAAAAAAAATAGGAGTGAAACCATTGACCATAAAACGCGAACTTGCCGAGATGCGACACATAGTCCAGCATGTAGGACCCAAGCGTGGCGGACATTGGGAATTTTTATAAGATTACTATATTTCTATTTTAGAAAATGTTTCTCACAGCGTCCCCCCTTTTCTTGGCAAACCTTTCTTTGGGGTTATCAAAGAAAGTTTGATATTATCGGACGCACTGCGTGCTTCAATTTGTTAAAGATAGTTACCTATAAAGGTTTGCGATATATTATATGTTTTTCGGATGGCTGTCCTTTAATGTGTAATGTGTACTACGTCCACCTGTGGGTGCTTTTTCCAGAATACCCTTGTCTAATAGGTCGTTGATGTCGCGTAAGGCGGTATCGGGAGAACATTTGCATATTTTTGCCCATTTGCTGCTGGTGAGAGGGCCTTCAAATCCGTCAAAGAGACGATTGATCATTTTCTGCTGTCGTTCATTGCATGATAGGTCTGCGTGAAAATTCCAAAATTCGGTTTTTTGTAACACGTTTGCCAATTTGTTTTCAGAAACGCTGATAGCAGAGGCTACACATTCCAAGAACCAAACTATCCATTCTGTAATATCTAAATTGGTATGGGAAGCCTTTTCCAGTAGGCTATAATATTGTTTCCTATTTTTTAGAATCTCGGCTGAAACGCTGTAATATTGTCTTTGTGTACCATCATGGCGGGCAATTAACATGTCTGTGATGATACGTGCCAGACGTCCATTACCGTCATCAAATGGATGTACCATTACAAACCATAAATGGGCTATGGCTGCTTTCAACAGATTATTCTTTACCTTACTGCTGTTTATCCAGCGTAGAAGTTGTTTCATTTCTTGCGGAACAATGTTTGAAGGCGGTGCCTCGTAATGTATTTTTTCTTTTCCCATCGCACCAGAGACAACCAACATGGGGTCTTCGCCTTGTCTCCAATTGGCAACGGTGATTTTATACATACCGCTTCTTCCAGTAGGGAAAAGTGCAGCATGCCAATTGCAAAGACGTGTTTTGGTAAGTGTTTGCTCACAGTTTTTCATTGCATCGACCTGCACCTGAACAATACCTTCAGTATAATGGTCGCTTTTAGAGAATGATGTTGTTTGAATGCCCAAATGTCTTGCAATAGATGATCTTACAGAATCTCGATTAAGCAATTCGCCCTCTATTTCTGAAGACCTTAGTACATCTTCAGTCATGGAATCCAATATTGTCGATTGTCGAATATTTATCCCCAATGCCAAAAGCATTCCAGCCAAATGTTGTTGTTTGCTTTCAATTGCATATAAAATAGGATTAACAATTTTGTTGTTCCAAACAAAATTAGGCCACTCTCTTTGTTGCCAGATATATACTGCTTTTTTTGTCATTGATTTTTTCATGCGGCAAAAATACAATTTTTTCTCCGTATTTTTGCGGAGATTAATAAATTTTTTCACCGCATGATGCAAAATTTTCTAAAACGGACCATTCAATATGTCCTTACAATTACGGAGATATTTCTAACCCGCATTGTTTTTACAACCTCACCCCCGACCCCTCTCCAATGTGGAGAGGGGAGCATTTGGGAAATGATATTGCATAATATTGGAAACGCTTCAGAACGTTTAAGAGGCATTTTGTAAGGCATTTAGTTCAAAAGACCTGTTTTTTGTAAAATATATGTGGTAAATTTTAATAAGCAGAAATATAGTGTATTATATTTGTTTTCTCAAAAAAATGTAATGAAAATTGTCTGGAATAGCAAAAAAAGTATTATCTTTGCACCCCAATATAAGGTCTTTTATTTGATGATAAAAAGGCTTTGACAATCATATTTTTTAACGTAAAAACTTGTAAAGTTTATGAAAAAAGAAATCAAAAAAGTTCTTATGTTGGGTTCCGGAGCCCTAAAAATAGGACAAGCAGGAGAATTTGATTATTCCGGCAGTCAGGCACTCAAAGCCCTGCGAGAAGAAGGAATAAAGTCAGTGTTAGTCAATCCAAACATTGCAACTATTCAAACAAGTGAAGGTATTGCCGATAAAGTTTATTTTTTACCCGTCAATACCTTTTTTGTTACAGAAATTATCAAAAAAGAACGTCCCGATGGTATTTTGTTGGCCTTTGGTGGGCAAACGGCATTGAATTGCGGTACCGAACTATTTCAAAAAGGTATTCTCAAAGAATATGATGTAGAGGTTTTGGGTACAAGTGTAGAGGCTATTATGAATACCGAAGACAGAGACCTTTTTGTGAAGGAACTCAATAAGGTCAATCTTAAGGTGCCTTCATCAAAAGCCTGTGAAACCATGGAAGAAGCCGTTGCTACCGCTCGCCGAATCGGCTATCCTATTATGATTCGTTCGGCATACGCATTAGGAGGTTTGGGTTCCGGCGTTTGTCCCGATGAAGAAACTTTTGTCAAAACCGCCGAATCGGCATTTACTTTTGCCCCACAGGTTTTGGTGGAAGAAAATTTGAAAGGTTGGAAAGAAATTGAATTTGAGTGCATACGTGATGCCAATGATCATTGCTTTACGGTTGCTTCTATGGAAAATTTCGACCCGCTTGGCATTCATACAGGTGAGTCTATAGTGGTGGCTCCAACTTGTTCTTTGTCAGACGAACAAGTAAAAATGTTGCAAGATATTACCATTAAATGTGTACGGCACCTCAATATTGTGGGTGAATGCAATATTCAGTTTGCTTTTAATGCGGAAACGAATGATTACCGTATCATCGAAATCAATGCACGCTTGAGCCGTTCATCTGCATTGGCCTCAAAGGCTACGGGCTATCCGTTGGCTTTTGTAGCTGCAAAAATCGCTTTGGGCTACACCCTTGACCAAATCGGTGAAATGGGTACAACCAATTCGGCATACGTAGCCCCTTCGTTGGATTATCTTATATGCAAGATACCACGTTGGGATTTGACAAAATTTGCGGGTGTAAGCCGTCAAATCGGGTCAAGTATGAAATCTGTAGGTGAGATTATGTCTATAGGACGTACCTTTGAAGAACTTATTCAAAAAGGTTTGCGTATGATAGGACAAGGCATGCACGGATTTGTCGGCAATGACCATACCAAGTTTGACAATCTTGATGACGAATTGGCCAATCCGACCGATTTGCGTATCTTTGCCATTGCTCAAGCCTTGGAAGAAGGCTATTCGGTTGCCCGTATCAACGAATTGACCAAAATTGACCCTTGGTTTATTGAAAAACTGAAAAATATTGTTGATTACAAACACAAGTTGGAACAATACAATGCCATAGAGGAGGTTCCTACCGATGTGCTTCGTCAGGCAAAGGTATTGGGCTTTTCCGATTTCCAAATAGCACGTTTTGTGTTAAAAGCCCCTGCCAACAATATGGAAGCCGCCAATTTGGCTGTTCGTGCTTATCGTAAAAAAATGGGAATTTTGCCTGCCGTAAAACGTATTCCTACAGTGGCAAGCGAACACCCTGATTTGACCAATTACTTATATATGACCTATGCCGTTGAAGGCTATGATGTCAATTATTATTCTAACGAAAAGTCTGTTGTTGTACTTGGTTCAGGTGCATATAGAATAGGTTCTTCGGTAGAATTTGACTGGTGTTCTGTCAATGCCATCAACACGGCCAGAAAACTGGGGTACAAGAGTATTATGATAAACTACAATCCGGAAACCGTTTCGACAGATTATGATATGTGCGACAGATTGTACTTTGATGAACTTTCTTTCGAGCGTGTTTTAGATGTTATCGATTTGGAAACCCCCAAAGGAGTTATTGTCAGTGTAGGCGGACAGATACCCAACAATTTGGCCATGAAACTCTATCGTCAAAGTGTACCTATATTGGGGACAAGTCCTATTTCTATCGACAGGGCTGAAAACCGTGGAAAATTTTCTGCCATGTTGGATAAATTGGGTATAGACCAACCCCAATGGAGTACCCTTACCAATATGGATGATGTGAGAAAATTTGTTGAAAAGGTCGGTTTCCCTGTTCTTGTTCGTCCTTCGTATGTGTTATCGGGTGCGGCCATGAATGTTTGCTATGATTATGAAGAGTTGGAGCGTTTTCTAAAAATGGCAAGTGAGGTCAGCAAAGAATATCCTGTTGTTATCTCGCAGTTTATGCAAGAAACAAACGAAATTGAATTTGATGCTGTGGCTCAAAATGGTGAAGTGGTGGAATATGCTATTTCTGAACATGTTGAATATGCCGGCGTTCACTCCGGTGATGCAACGATGGTATTTCCTGCACAACAAATCAGTTTTGCAACCGTCCGTCAGATAAAAAAGATGAGCCGTGCTATTGCCAAAGAATTAAATATTTCCGGACCGTTTAATATTCAATATTTGGCGAAAGGAAACAATATAAAAGTGATAGAATGTAATCTTCGTGCTTCCCGTTCATTCCCGTTTGTCAGCAAGGTGTTGAGACGCAACTTTATAGAAACGGCAACACGTATTATGCTTGATGCTCCGTATTCCAAACCGGACAAAAACGAGTTTGATATTGACCACATCGGAGTAAAGGCCAGTCAATTTTCATTTGCCCGTTTGCAGAATGCTGACCCAGTGTTGGGTGTGGATATGAGTTCTACCGGTGAAGTGGGTTGCATTGGTGATTCCTACGAAGAGGCCTTGCTCACTGCCATGATTGCAACGGGCTATAAGGTGCCTTCCAAAGACAAAGCCATTATGATTTCTTCCGGAGATACCAAAGAAAAAGTGGCCTTGCTTGATGCTGTAACCGCTCTGGTTAATAACGGTTACACTGTTTGTGCAAGTGAAGGTACAGCCAAATTCCTTAAAAACAACAATGTCAATGTTACTGCAGTTGCTTGGCCTGATGAAGAAAGCAGCGACAAACCGAATGTAATGAAAATGATTGCCGAACATAAGTTCGACCTTGTGATAAATATTCCCAAAAACCATACCAAACGGGAATTGACCAATGGTTATCGCATTCGTAGAGCGGCTATCGACCACAATATTTCTCTCATTACCAACGCAAATTTGGCCAATGCCTTTATTATGGCATGTTGCAAAATGTCTGTTAATGAAATTGATATTAAAAGTTGGAATGAATACTAATATAATATAATTTAATACATAATCAATACCAAGAGAGCAATGGGTTCTCTTGGTATTTTTTTTATAGTCAGAAGTAAGTAAAATAAATTTGGACATTTTGACCAATTGAATACCCTAAACACAAAAATAGCCTACTTTTTGACCAATAGACCTAAAAAGAAAAAATGAAACCTGCCGCTACCGCTATACAAGAATTGAAAAAGTGGAAAGAAAAACTTGACCTTCAGGTTATTTCACAAGAAGAATATGATGCCAAGAAAAAGGAATTGATGCAATATATGGATTTATAATCCATATTATTTGAAAAATCCCGAAATAAGAATAACAATAAGGGCGATTGGAGCCACATAACGTAAAATAAAGTAATATATTTCAAATGCCCTTACTTTACGTTTCCCGTCATTGGACAATTCTGCCCGTACTTCTGTTTTGGGATAGCACCAGCCTAAGAAAATTGTCATTAATAAGGCTCCAATAGGCATTAGATACGAAGCCGTTATCAGGTCAAAAATATCAAAAATGGTTTTGCTGCCTATTGTTACATCTTTTAGCGGACCGAATGATAAGGTACAAAATATACCCAATCCAAAAACGAGGATAGAAGCCAATATGGAAGCGGTGCCCCGTTTCCAATGTAACTCTTCCACTGCCGTAGAAACCAATATTTCCAACAAAGACATTGTGGAAGTGAGGGTTGCAATGCAAAGCAGGACAAAAAAGATAATGGCAAACCAATTGCCTGCAGGCATACTGTTGAACACGTTGGGCAAAACGATATAAACCAATTTCGGACCGTCTGCGGGGTTCATTCCGAAGGCAAATACGGCAGGAAAAATGACAATACCGGCTAATATTGCCACTCCTAAATCGCAAATGGCTACCCATAAACTTGATTTAAACAAATTGTCGCCTTTGCGGATATAGGAACCGTAGGTAATCATTGCCCCCATGCCCAAACTCAAAGAAAAAAACGATTGCCCAAGTGCATCGAGCAAACTTTTCCCTGTTATTTTGCTGAAATCGGGGTTAAATACAAATTTAAGTCCTTCACTTGCTCCTTTGAGCGACAAGGAACGCACGCACATCAGGAAAAGTAAAATAAATAGTATGGGTATGAGTATTTTAGAAACTTTTTCTATCCCTTTTTGTACCCCCATGGCAATAACGCCTCCTGTGATGGCGATAAATAAAAATTGAAATAAAATAGGATAAAATGAACCTTGAGTGAAGGTATTGAAAGTTTGTGAAACTTCTTCTGTGGACAGCCCACTGAGTTGATTTCTGCAGGCTAAAACCAAATAATTGAGTGTCCAACCTGCTACTACGCTGTAAAAAGCATAAATCATCAAAGCACAAACAATGCTAAATATACCCAATGTTATCCAGCCTTTGTTGCCTTTGCTGAGATTGCGGTAAGAGCCGACTACATTGCTTTGTCCCCGTCTGCCAATGATAAATTCTGTCATCATCAATGGTATGCCGATGAATAGCACAAAGAAAATATAAACCAACAAAAATGCTCCGCCTCCGTTCTGACCGAGCATATACGGGAAACGCCAAATATTACCCAAGCCGACAGCACCGCCTGCAGCGGCTAAAACTGCTCCTATATAGGAGGTGAAACCACGTGATTTTTCTGCCATAATTTATATGTTTAAACAAACGCTTGCAAAAGTACTAAAAAATGAGATATGTTATTGGCTTTTTTTAAAGGTTTAAAATCTTGTTTTATTAACATTTGTTTGTGTTAAAAATTATGATAAATATATTTGAAAACAAATTAAAAAAACATTATCTTTGCAACAAAATATAATATCGATGCAGATAAGGAGAATAGGTTGTATAATCGTTTGTTTGTTGATGTGGGCAGGTATGGCCAATAGTCAGACCAAGGCGTCTTTGACCAAAGAAAAACAGAAATTGGAAAAGGAAATAGCCGAACAGAAAAAATTGCTGGCGACTACTCAAAAGAACAAAGATGCCTCTTTGCGGGAAATACAACTGATAAACGGGCAAATAAAAAATCAGGAAAAACTCATTCTCACTATCAATTCGGAAATAGATGTTTTAGATGGGGAAATAGAAAAAAATACGAAGGAATACAACCAATTGAAAGCCAAATTGGATTTAATAAAGGGCGGCTACAAAGATGCCGTATATTCTGCCTACAAATATCGCAATGCGGTAAACAAAATCGGTTTTATTCTTTCTTCGGGCAGTATTGCCCAAGCGGTAACGCGTATGAACTATCTGTCGGAGTATTCGCGTGCACTGAAAAAACAAGTGGAAATTATTGACGGCTTGCAAAAAGACATACAAAAACGCCAAGAAGTGTTGGAAAAAAACAAAAACGAAAAAACACAATTGGCCCAAAGCCGTATAGCCGAAAAACAAAAATTATCCAAACAGGAACGGGAAAAACAGCGTATTGTTGCCAACCTGAAAACAAAGGAAAAACAAATTAACGAACAGATAAAGAAAAAAGTGGCACGGCAAAAAAATATTGATGCTGCCATCAAACGTATTATTGATGCCGAAATAGCCAAAGCAAAAGCCAAAGCCAACACTACTTCAACTTCACCATCAAAGCCCACTACGGCTTCCAAAGGCGGAAATACCCTTTTGTTGAGCAGGGAAGAAGTGGCCTTGTCGCAAAACTTTGAAAGCAACAAAGGCAAACTTCCTTGGCCGGTGGTAAAGGGCAATATTATTGAAGGCTTCGGCACACATACACATAGGGAAGTGTCATCGGTGCAAATCACCAACAACGGTGTCAATATTTTGGCCGAAAAATCTGCTCCTGTCAGAGCGGTGTTCAATGGGGTTGTCTCTGCCGTTTTTGATATAAACGATACCAAAGGGGTGATTGTCAGACATGGCAATTATTTTACCGTCTATGTTAATTTGGCTTCGGTAACTGTCAAAAGCGGTCAATCGGTTACAACCAAGCAGACAATAGGTTATCTGACACAAAAAAGCGGAGATGCCCACGCCGAATTGCACTTTGAATTGCTGAAAGGGCAAGAACATCAAAATCCGGCTTTGTGGATATTGAAATAAAATCATTTGATTTGAGAAATAATTTTATAGGGCTACCATATTATGGCAGCCCTACATTTGTTCACTTCAAAGAAAAATAGGCTTGAATACAACAAATCTATTCTATATTGTCCAACAGGCTGTCGTCTACCAAATTGGGCAAAGTTACTTTTAGATTAGGATTGGCGTTCATGGCTCTTTTGATGGAGAAAACGGCGGCATCGTTTCTTGCCCAACTTCTGCGGGCGATACCGTTGTTTACGTCCCAATACAACATATTGTTTAGCCGTCTGTCGCTGTCGTCAGAGCCGTCAAGCACCATGCCGAAACCTCCGTTGATGACCTCTCCCCAGCCGACACCGCCGCCATTGTGTATGCTTACCCATGTGGCTCCGCGGAACGAATCGCCGATAACATTTTGTATGGCCATATCCGCACAGCGGTTGGAACCGTCATATATATTGCTGGTTTCTCTGAATGGAGAATCTGTTCCCGATACATCGTGGTGGTCTCTGCCCAAAACAATAGGAGCGGATATTTTGCCTTCTTTTATCGCTTTGTTGAAAGCGGCGGCTATCTTGATACGTCCTTCGCAGTCAGCATATAATATACGTGCTTGAGAACCCACAACAAGATGATTTTCTTTTGCCCCTTTTATCCATTGTATATTGTCTTTCATCTGTTGGGATATTTCCGCAGGAGCGGTTTGGGCTATTGTTGTCAAAACATCTATGGCGATATGGTCTGAATAGTCCAGATCTTCTTCTTTGCCAGAGGTGCAAACCCAGCGGAATGGCCCGAATCCGTAGTCGAAACACATCGGTCCCATTATATCTTGTACGTATGAAGGATATTTAAAAGTGCCGTCTTGTTTGAATACATCTGCACCTGCACGACCGCTTTCGAGCAAAAAGGCATTGCCGTAATCAAAGAAATACATGCCTTTTGCCGTCAGTTTGTTGATAGCGGCAACGTGGCGGCGTAAACTTTCCTGCACTTTTTCTTTGAACAAGGCAGGTTGGTTGGCCATCATTTGTTTGGCATCTTCAAAAGCAATGCCGACAGGGTAATAGCCGCCTGCCCACGGGTTGTGCAAGGAGGTTTGGTCGGAACCCAAATCCACTTGTATGTTGTGTTCCGCACAATATTCCCATAAATCAACCACATTGCCTTGGTAGGCAAACGAGCGGGCTGTTTTGTTTTGTCGGCAGGTCTGCACTTTTTCAAAAAGGGTGTCCAAGTTGTCGCAGACTTCATCTACCCATGCTTGGGCAAATCTTTTCTGTGTGGCGGCAGGGTTTATTTCTGCCGTTATGGAAACAACACCGGCAATGTTGCCTGCTTTGGGTTGGGCACCGCTCATGCCTCCCAAACCTGCGGTGATAAACAATTTGCCTGCTGTGCCTCCGCCGAGTTTGCGGGCGGCATTCAATACGGTGATGGTGGTACCGTGAACAATGCCTTGAGGTCCTATGTACATATATGAACCGGCGGTCATTTGTCCGTATTGGGTTACGCCCAAAGCGTTGAAGCGTTCCCAATCATCGGGTTTGCTATAGTTGGGTATCATCATTCCGTTGGTAACTACCACACGGGGAGCCTCTTTGTGCGAAGGAAACAAGCCCATAGGGTGTCCGGAATACATCACCAAGGTTTGTTCGTCGGTCATTTCCGACAGGTATTTCATCGTCAGACGGTATTGTGCCCAATTTTGGAATACAGCCCCATTGCCGCCGTAGGTTATCAATTCGTGCGGGTGTTGGGCTACGGCAGGGTCAAGGTTGTTTTGTATCATCAGCATGATAGCGGCAGCCTGACGACACCGTGCCGGATATTCGTCTATATGACGGGCATACATGGGGTAGGTCGGACGGAGACGATACATATAAATACGTCCGTATTTTGCTAACTCTTCGGCAAATTCTTTGGCTAAAACAGCATGATGCTCCGGTGGAAAATAACGCAAGGCATTGCGTATCGCCAATTTTTTTTCTGTTGGGCTGAGAATATCTTTGCGTTTGGGGGCGTGATTGACACTGTTGTCATAAACAGGACAGGGAGGCAAAACTTCGGGAATGCCTGCGATGAGTTCTTTTTGAAAATCGTTCATATTTATATTTTTTTATTCTGCAAAGATAACATTTTTACAAATAATAAGTTCCGTAAAATTTTTATTATACTATAAAGCAAAAAAAAGAAAAAAATGATTATATTTGCACCCTTACATTTTTCTTTGCTGCCTGATGATGGCAGAAAGGAAATTATAGAGTTAAAACAACAGCATAAAGAGATTGAAGAAATGAAAACAAACAGAAAAATCGGGCGTGAAAATTTTGCAGAAAGCACAGATTCCTGCAAAAACAGGTCATTTTTTGCCCTCAAAAAACGTAAGTGCCTGATTGATTCTCTTTCTAATATTCCTATATACTATATTCTTAATTTAACTTAAATATA
>JAFZUH010000057.1 GCA_017618435.1 Bacteroidales bacterium
GTACGTGGTACAAGCACTACCCTATTTAATGAGTTATCCATACGACTGCAACGAACAAACTTTCAGCAAGTTTTATGCGAACTCCATTGCCAAACAGATTGTTGATAATCATGGAGAAATACAAACAGTATTCCAAAAATGGCAACAAGAACAACCCGATGCATTTTTATCTCAATTAGAAAAAAACAAAGAATTGAAATCCATCGCTTTACAAGAAACCCCTTGGTTGCTTAATGCCAAAGCCGAAAGTGCCGACAAAAAACAAATCGCCTCTTTGTTTGACAGTAAAAAAATACATCAAGAGTTGGAAAATGCCAAACAAAAATTGCAAAAAGCACAAAACTCTGACGGCGGTTGGTCGTGGTTCAAAGGCGGAAAATATTCTTCCTTATACATCACAACCCATATAGTCAGCGGTTTCGGGCACTTGGCAACGATGAATATCACCGACCACACATTAGAAAAAACAACGCTGAAAAATGCCGTATCCTATTTGGACAATCAAATGCAAGACAGATACAACTACATGAAAAAACATGATATGTTAAAAACCGCAGGGCTTTACTATTCGGATATACAATATTTATATGCAAGAACTTTCTTCTTGAACAAAATACCCATACATACCATACACAAAGAAATGTACAACTATTTTGTCCAACAAATAAAAACACATTGGAACAAATACAATTGGTATGGACAAACACTCGCCGCTCTAACCTTATATCGTCAAGGTGAAGTGAATTTGGCCAAACAAATTCTCAAAGACATCAAATCCAAAGCACAATATAGTGATGAAATGGGCATGTGGTGGAAAAAAGAAGGATACGGATATTTTTGGTATGAAGCACCTATAGAACGCCAATCCTTAATGATAGAAGCCTTTGAAACCATTTTGCACGACACCGAAAGTGTCGCAAAAATGCAACTGTGGCTGTTGAAACAAAAACAAACTCAACATTGGGCTACGACAAAAGCAAACACTGAAGCCTGCTATGCTCTTTTGATGAGAAACTCCGCTCCTATGATTGATACATCTGCAAAAACAACCTTAACAATAGGCAAACAAGCATTTTTTATAGATACCCTCAAAGATGCTCAAGCCGGAAGCAAATATGTAAAATTGAATTGGGATAGCAAAGACATCTCCTCCGATTTGGCAAATATTACTATTGAAAAAGACACCAAAGGAAGCAGTTGGGGTGCAGCCTATTGGCAATATGAAGAAGATTTGGACAAAATTACAAATGCGAATACTCCTTTATATTTAGAGAAAAAACTCTATAAAGTTGTTTTGTCCAACAATGGAGAACGTTTGCAGGAAATTACAGACCAATCCCCTATTAAAGTCGGAGATAAAATTTGTGTCAGAGTGGTATTAAAAGCGGACAGAGATATGGAATATCTTCATTTGAAAGATATGCGTGCCTCTGCCTTTGAACCCACCAATGTATTATCTTCCTACAAATATCAAGACGGGTTGATATATTATGAATCTACAAAAGATGCGGCTACCCATTTCTTTATAGAACAACTTCAAAAAGGGACTTATGTATTTGAATATAGGCTTATTGCAACTCAAAAAGGTAGTTTTTCCAACGGAGTGGCCAATATTGAATGTATGTATGCTCCTGAATTTTCGGCTCATTCCAATGGTATAAGAATAAAGGTAGAATAAATAAATCCGTATCGTATGCCTTATAAAAATTATTCTTGATATGATAAACTTGTAGTACATTTTTTTACGGAAAAAAACTGAAAGACAGCACTACTAACCTTTTGGTGCGTGTGTATGTTTTTTGTAACTTATTAAATAACAATATTTTTTTGCTTATCTTTGCAGAAATTTTGAAAGCAACTAAAAAATAGTTAGTAATATGATAGCCAAAAAAGAAATACTCAACGCTGCCTTTCCCGACTGTCCGATACGTAATATTATTGCACGCATTACGGATAAATGGTCATTGTTGGTACTTTATTTTTTAGAGCAAAAAGAAGTGTTGCGTTTCAACGACTTATGGAGACAAATCCCCGATATTTCGCAAAAAATGCTTACTTCTACTCTACGCCATCTTGAAGAAGATGGCCTAATCAGCCGTGAATTATTCGCCGAAGTACCGCCAAGAGTGGAATACCGTCTCACAGAACGAGGCAAAAGTCTCATTCCTCATCTTGATGCTTTGATTGCGTGGGGAATTAAACATTTCGGTGAAATAATAACCGATAGGGATAAAAAACAGATAACAAATAATTTAACAAATAAAAAAGAAAGGAATGAATTATGAAAAACGTAGTTTTAATTGGTGCAACTGGATTTGTCGGGTCCGCAATATTAAACGAATTGATTAATCGTGGACACAAAGTAACTGCCATAGTACGCGATGTTGAAAAATTGCCAAAACATGCAAATATCATCGGCATAAAAGAAGATATTACAAATATTGAGGCTATTGCTGCACTTGCCAAAGGTAAAGATGCCGTTATTTCTGCATACAATCCGGGCTGGGCAAATCCTCGTCAATATGAAGAAACACTTGAGAACTATCCTCGCATTGTAGAAGCAGCAAAAAAAGCCAATGTAAAACGACTGCTTATTGTCGGTGGAGCAGGTTCTTTATTTGTAAAACCGGGATTACGATTAATGGATAGCGGCACTCTCCCTGAAGCGTGGCTACCGGGAGTAAAGTCTTTGGGTGAATTCTATCTGAATACACTAATAAAAGAACAGAACATTGACTGGATATTCCTCTCTCCTGCGGCTAATTTGGGTAACCTTCAACCCTGAACTCGTACGGGAAAATATCGTGTAGGAAAAGATGATTTATTAGTTGATGAAAAGGGCGATAGTTTCATTTCAGTTGAAGACTACGCCATGGCAATGGTTGATGAATTAGAAAACCCGCGTCATCATAAAGAACGTTTTACTGTCGCTTATTAAATCGAATTAGATATGATACGGAAAGCATTAGACTTTCTTCAGCACCACAACGAGGTTGCTTTCGCCACATGCGAGGGCAACCTTCCTAAAATTCGCGTGTTTCAAATCATGAAACAAGAAAACACGACCTTGTATTTTGCTACTTCACCCCAAAAAAATGTTTACAAAGAATTGAAAAACAATCCAAATATTGAAATTTTGGCTAATGCAGACAAAATTGCTGTCCGTTGCACGGGAGTTGTAAACTTTGAGGTTACCGATGATATTCAACAATGGATATACAAAAACAACGAAGTGTTGTCTCGTTTATATACCAACTACCAAAAACTTACTTACTTCAGTCTAAAAATCAAAGCAATGGACTACTACGACCTTAATCCTACACCGCCCATAATGCTACATTTCGATTTGGAAAACGGCATAACAAACGGAGGTTTTGTCGGAGAAAAATTTGGTATGTATAAAATATAAATTCAGAATCTATGCAAGAGTTTTATTTTAAATATATTCCTGAAACAGATACATACGGAGCAGTACAATATACGGGTGATGAACCTGAAATTAAAGTCCCTGAAATACAATGGGGAAAACCCGTAACAATGTTATTTGATGGGCTTTTCAGCGGACATAAGGAAATCACCTCCGTTATTTACCTGATAACATCTGTTTTATGGGAGGTTTTTTATTTGACGGTTGTACAAATCTCCGTCATATTCAATTGCCTGCAAAACTTGAGAATCTATGGCAATACACATTCGTTAGATGTGGTATTGAAGAAATTGTTCTCCCTGAAAATGTAAAATTTATTCCTCCATACGCCTTCAAAGATTGTAAAAATTTGAAAAAATTAGTATGCAATGATTCATTAGATGAAATTTGTACTCACGCCTTTGATGGTTGCGACAATCTATCTGAAATTATCAATAAACCAAAAA
>JAFZUH010000058.1 GCA_017618435.1 Bacteroidales bacterium
GTGCCACAACTGAAAGGCTCATGGCAATGGCACCAAACAGCGGTGGGTGGCGTTGTCGGTGTCATCAATCCCGAAACCACACAAAGTCTTATTCTGGTTTTTGAAGACGACAACAAAATCAGCATTGAGTGTAATGGTGAAACCGTTGTTGCAGGAGAAACCTATTCTTGTAAGAAATCAAACAATAGCACATTTGGTGAGTATTTGATTTCCTTGCCCAAGGATGTACAGAGTAAGGTTGTGGAATGCCTTGGCATTTCGGATGGTAACGTCGTGATAGGTGGTTACATTAGTTTCGGAACATTCTATACGAACGATGATACCATATATCTTACAATTACCAAAGTTAAAGGTAAAAACGCGGGGGTTGAAGGCGGCAGTGATTTTCATTGCAGTTCGGTGTTTGCACCGGTTCAGACTCACTAATGATTATTTGGAGTTTTCTGTAGCCCTCTTCCCATGTGCCGAACACAGTGTGCCAGTTGAATCGGCATAAATTCAGCCAAAATGAGAAAAAAATCGTGATTTTGGCTGAATTTCTATCCTTGAAGCGTTCTCGTATTGCATAAAGATTATTTGATTGAATTTGACTGATTTTGACTAATTTTGCGGGTATGAAATGCTTGCAGCACATATTAAAGTTGGTGTTTCTGCTTGCTATGATGGTGAGATGTGGAGGTTCTCCTGACTCCCTTGCCCTGACGGGCACCCCCTCTCAGAATGGGACTGCCGCGCTCGAGGCTTTAGAGGAAATTGACTCGCTGATGTGGAAGCAGCCAGATAGTGCCTTGACGGTGATATTGAAGTATGCGGCAAGCCCCGAGGCGGACAGCCTTGGTGAGTTTGAGGGGCATTATTGCCAGATGCTGATTGCGGAATTGTTGTATAAAAACTACTACGAACAGAGCAACCGAGAGGAACTGCTGAAGGCGGTGGATTATTTTGATTCGATAGTTGCAGCAGATGGATATAAGACGAACAGCCGTAGGGACGCACCGCGTGCGTCGGCCAAAAATGTCCAAAACATTGCGTTTTTGGATGCGCGGGCACATTATATTAATGGTGTGGGGTTTTATGAGCGGGGCGATGTAGTGAATGCCTGTGCAGAATACCTAAGGACATTGGAAATAATGGAAGAACATTTTGAGGAGAAGGAATTGGTGGGTCATAAGGCGCGTTTTATGTCCTTAACGTATGGACATCTCGGTGAAATATTTTCGGAGCAGTTTATGATGGAATCTGCCATCACTTGCTTTGAGAACGCACTTGTCTATTGTAAAATAGAACCAACATCGCCTATTGGCATTTCCAAAATATTATACAGAATAGGTAAACAATACGACATGATGAATGAAATAGGAAATGCGAACTCGTATTATAGCCAAGCCTTAGAAAATCTGACATCTACAGACAATATGGTTTATAGGGATATTATTGCAAGTAAAGCACTTTGTGACTATAAAGCGGGAGGTGCTGCAAAAGCATCATTAGATGAACTAAGGCATATCCTTTCGAGTGTGGATACCGAACAAGAATTATTAAACCGTTATTTTACTATTGGCGTAATTTTCTTCCATGATAGTAACTATGACTCCGCATTGTATTATTTTGAAACTGTCTTTGCTAATAAAGAGAATGTTAATTTACAGACAGTGGCAGCATGTTATTTGTGCAATGTTTATGACAGTATAAAAGAATTTGGGAAAGCCGATGTTTGTGCGCGTTTTTTGGTCGATCATAAGAAATGGGAGGGGGAGAACAAGGCCTTGGTATCAAAACTTGAAAATATGTTCAAGACATATATGGACCAAAAGCAGCATAAAGAAGCTGAAGAAATGCGGAAAAAGTCCATCAGAAAAACAATTGTCATCATTGTACCTATTGCCATTGTGGTGGCTTTGTCCATTATTGTTTTGGCGAAACAAAGGAGCAGAAATCTATTGAAAAAGCAACAAGAAGAGGCTGACAGGTTGTTGGGAAAAACGGAGAAAGAACATGAAAAGGAGTTAAGGCGATTGCAAGCGGAAGCCGAACAACAGTTAGCCGATGCTGCCGAACTTTACGCGGCTTTTTTGGAGGAACCCGTGTGTGTCAGAATCAACGGCTTGGTGCGTGATTTGCACATCACCACAAGGAAGCCTTACTCACATTACCATATTAGCCTTGATGAGGATACGATTGCACAACTTAGCGAGGTGGTGACGGTGCATTATGGTGAGCTGAAACCAGCCTTACAATGTCTTTACCCAAGCATCGGCCATGAGGATATGCTGTTGTGCTATCTTTATCTTTTGGGGTTGAACAACAAGCAGATTGCCGTGTTGCGGCAAAGGGATTATTCCACCGTTCGGAAACAGGCCAAAGAGCTGATGGGCAAATTGAGAATTGACAAAACCGTGAGGGAATATGTTTTGGGTGTGGCTGGAATAGCAACATGTTGATCAGCCCTCGGTGGTTCGTACGGCTACTACAGGACGGGCATTTGACATACAACACCAAAACGAGAATTTTATTTTTTTGCGAAAATGACAAAAATTTCATCTTAAAGAGAGAAATGCATGATGTTTTTTGTATCTTTGTATTTTTAACAGGAAATATACGGAGATGCGTGAAAAAACATATAAGTTGAAATTGGTGACAGACAAATTGAAGCGGCATGTTTTACCGTTGTTAATGATAACCGTTATAGCGTCGGCTATAAATATCCGTTATTTGAACGAGCCTCCGGCCTACATTCATGCATGGGCACAAGCGGATAACTATTCGTTGGCGCTGGGATTCCTTCATAACGGCGGAGATTTTTTTCATCCGCAGACGCTTATTTACAACAAGCAGCAATACGATTACGACAATCCTGAATCTTTGGTGACAGCCTGCGATTTGCCCTTGCATCATTGGTTGGTATCCATATTGATGCGCATTACAGGCAGTCATCAGCCGTGGGTGTTCCGCGGGCTTACTTTGATGGTGGCTGTTCTGGGCTTGTGGGCATTGTATTTCTTGGTTTTTGTGCTGACAGGTTCAAGGGTAAAGTCAGTGTTAACGGCAATGCTTATGGCAACAGCCCCGTCGTATGCCTATTATTGTGCTTCGTTTCTTCCCACATTGCCTGCCTTGTCGCTGGCAATGGGCGGACTGCTGTTTTATGTCTTACATTTGCGAGATGATGAAATTCGGACGCTCTATATCGGCATTTTGCTGCTCACCCTTGCTATGATGGTCCGTACCTCGTTTGCCGTTCTATGGGTGGCAGTGGCTTGTTTTCAGATATTGCGATGGTTCCGTAAGGAGACTTGTCTGCTGAATGTTTGTTTGCCATTTGTTGCCGGTGCGATTTTGTTTGCATCATGGTGGCTGTGGAGCATGCATTTGCGGCAGCAATACGGCTCACTTTTTCTCGGCAGCTTGCAGCCTGTTCATAGCAAAGAGGACGCCTTGACAGTATTGCAGAATGTTCACGACCGTTGGCGTTTCCATTATTTCCAACAGATACAGCACTGGCTGTATGTGGCGTTGGCGGCAGTGGCATTGGCTGTTTTTATTATCAGGAAAAAATCCTTCAGCAATCGTCACGGCAAATTGTCATTGTGGTGGCTACTGCTGATATGGGTGTTTGGAGAATTGCTGTTTGTGGCGGCCATGTCCTTGCAGTATATGGATCATGATTATTATTTCTTGGATAGTCTTTTCCTGCCTATCATAATGTTATTGGCAGGATTGTTAAGCCTGCTTCCCAATCCGTCGCAACGGTGGAGCAAGGTGTTGTCTTTGGCGGTAGTGCTGTTGCTTACAGGCTTGATGACAAAGGAAGTGTTCCACATGCAGAAAGAACGCAGGAAATCAGGGGTAGAAGCGTTTGAGACAGCTTTACGGTATAAGTATGCCAACAATATGTTGGAAAAAGCAGGGTACGATTCCAAAGAATTGCGGTTTCTGACCATGTTCTCTTATCCGCAGAATCTTCCCTTTACCATGATGGACAGGGAAGGCTATGCTGTGATGGATACCAATTCCGAACTGGTTGCCCATGCACTGACATTTGACTATGATTATATTTTGGTGGAAGATA
>JAFZUH010000059.1 GCA_017618435.1 Bacteroidales bacterium
CATCCATGAGTTGTGGACATTGGAGCTTATCAAGCCGAATTCAAAAAGCGTGGCATCGTACACAAGGACGGCGGCATCGCTTGCTATCACATCGGGCGGCAGAAATCCGATTGGAATATATCTCCGTTTTGACGATGAAACGCGGGGGATGATAAGATAGTCCGTCTTTGGCTGCCTGTTCTGCGTAAAAAGATAGGGCTTGTCGGCTGTCTTCTGAATCCTATCAACAGGGCTTTTGAGACGGAAATCATGCACAAACTCAAAACGCTCTCGAAGCTCCTTTATATGCTGAAAGTCGCTCGGTTTCGCGTCAGCAAACCAAAAGCAGTAGCGGCTGTAGGAAGAGTCGTTGATAAACTCCTTGCTTCCTACAAACGGCTTTATAACGGTTTCAAGTTCTGGATATTTTTTTATGAAGCCCTCTCGCTCCGCAGCTGTCATCAAAAGCTTCCCGTCATCGGCTGGCGGACTTCCCTGCACCACGGTGGCAGTTCCCGCGTTAATGCTCTTAGAGCGGTTCTTTATGAACACATCGGGAGCGGCTGCAAGGTAGCCGTTTATATGCTCTACGATTTTCTTCTGATCGCTTGCGAAAAGCAGCTTTTCTTTGCGTTCCTTGTATGAGAAACCGACAACAACACACATAACAGCGGCTGCATCAGTTGATTCGCTCGTCCACTTGAATGTGGCGTGTGCGAAGTTTATGAAAATGCCATTTGTCAAAAAATCTTCCCACAAAAGGTTCACGCTCTCGCCTTGACAGATTGAATTTGACGAAACAAACGCACATTCCGTGTCCGTTCCGCGTATCAAATCGGCAGCCTTTTTGTACCAGCCAGCGACATAATCAAGCTTTCCGCCCGCAGTGGACGGTGCAAACACAGCCTGCATTTCGGCAGCCTGTTCTTTTGTTCGGAACGCCTGTCCCACAAATGGCGGATTCCCCATTATATAATCGTATTCGTGAACCGTGCCATCCACTTGTGTCGTAAATCCAGAGAAAAGGTCAAGTTCTCCCTCGCCTGCTAGGAGAGGGGCAGGGGTGAGGTCTTTTAGCGTTGCCCAGTCCATGCGGAGAGCGTTTCCCTCAATGATGAACGCATTGGTCGTGAGCGGAAGAAAGTCAATCGTCTGCGAAAGAATCGCCTCAGTTTCTGCGACCATCTGCGATTCTGCAATCCATAGTGCGGTCTTTGCGACCGTAACGGCAAAGTCGTTTATCTCAATACCGTAGAACTGGTTGATATGCACCTTGATGAACTCGTCAAATCCGAATGAACGCTCACCCTTGTTCAGAATCGAAATGACTTTGTTTTCAAGACGGCGGAGTGAGAGATAGGTTTCGGTAAGGAAATTTCCAGAGCCGCAAGCGGGGTCTAAAAATTTAAGCGAGCCGAGTTTTTGTTGGAAAGCGTGGAGTTTTTCGGTCTTTTGTTTCGCTATTTTTGTGGAGCAAATATCGTCAAATTCTGCGTTTAGGTCGTTCAGAAAAAGCGGGTCGATTACTTTGTGAATATTTTCGATACTCGTATAGTGCATTCCACCCTTACGACGAGTCTCCGGATTCAATGTGCTTTCAAAGACCGCTCCGAAAATAGTCGGGGAAATTTCGCTCCAGTTGAAAGGTGCACACTCGTTGATTATGACATCTACGATATTTTGTGTAAAGTTAGGTATTTCAATTTGCTCATCGCGGAATAAGCCGCCGTTTACGTAAGGGAAAGATTTTAAAGTTTCGTCATATTTGTTACGGTCTTCGATTTTTGTATCCAAGGCTTTGAAAAGATTGATAATTCCTGCCCGCAGGTTCGGCAGGTTGAAGCCTTTGATATAATCTTCAAAACTTGTCCTTGTCTCAAAAAGTCCAGCATCTTCGGCGTACAAACAGAACACGATACGCACGCAAAGAATGTTAAGCGAGCGGAAGGAATTTTCATCGGGATTTTTGTATTCGGGAGAGATTGCATCATATAGTTTTCCGACCAACTTTCCCGCCTGAATCGAGATTTCTTCCTCGCGGCGGATATTCTCATTCTTTTGGTCTACGAGGAACTGCAAACGGTAAAAGTCTTTTTCCAAATCCTTTAAAAAGACCTGTTCGGGTTCACCTGAGGGATTTTCCATGTCGTAAATCAGAAACTCGTCAAAATTGCAGGTAACAATCCATTTGGGGTGTTGGCTCAAAGGCAAATCTGCAACATATTTCTTTGCCTGCTGGAACGGTGTCAAAAGAGAGCCGTCCGACTGCTTTATGGGTTCTCGCAAATTCTTGTGGTTAGATTTTTGCTCTATCATCACTCGCGTAGAAGGAATGTACGCATCAATAAAGTTTGTGATGGTCTTGTTCTGTATCTTATTCTTGACTTGTTCTTCAAAAAAAATGAAATTTGCAATGTCCGATACAGATACACCGAATACACTTGTAAGCAAGTCTATCCAAAATTTCTGTGATTCTCCCTTTTCGTAACCGTGTCCCCGCCAGTTTTTTATAAACTCCTTAACTGCTTTTTGTCGTTCTGTAATTTTCATATCTATGACCTTTTTGCTTTGCAAAAATAACAAAAATCTTGCAATAAAACAAGAAAAGACACCAAGCAAAGATGATTATTTTTAGACACTATAATTGATAATATCAACTATATCAAGAATATAAATCTATATTTGACAATTTTATAGACAAAATAAAAGTCCTGAAAATCATATCGGTTTTCAGGACTTGTGTCTGTTGATAAAATCCAAGTCTATTGTTGGATAGGTACTATCACACAGCGGAATCCCACTTCGGTTGTTTCTCTATAAGGTATTGTTCTTAAAGTGTAGGGACTTGCACCCACAACAATATAACCGTCTTCGGTAACTTCTTTAACATTGTCGGCAATACCTGTTATTTTTTTTGCAGAAGTGTTTACCGGGCCGAAATCACCGCCTCTGGTTTTGTCGCTTTGCTCATAAGCCATTTGCATTTGGGCTAATGTCGGCAATTGATACATATAATTAATAGTAGTTTTTTTTGACCTTTTGGAATCGTTATAATCTGTTCTCCACAAACAATAGGCTTTGATTTGCTGGAGTGTTAATCCGATGATGGGCATATCAAGGTATTTGTCGGAAGAAAATATGTCTTTGGTGCCATATATTTCATCACATACCGTTTCGTCAGGCAAGGCTGAGTTATAAAAAGTTTTGTTCGCTTTGAGCATTTGATTTAGATATACCAGATAATCGCCAACGGTAACTTCGTGAGCATCAATGTATATTTGATTTTTTGCATCTAACAAAATTTTAGCATTTTTTCCATTGTCTGCCATTGATACACCTGCAAAAAACAAGATGATAGTTGCTAAGATTATATTTTTCATATTCTGTTTATTTTTTGTTTTACAATTATTTTAAATGTTTTCTACTGCCTTCGTAAATTTGGTATAAATAATATCCGCACTCCAATTGTCCGTTGTAGAGTGTGTATTTTCTGCTGGGTTTCAAACCGAAACATTTCATGGCTGTTTTGTTTGAAGTGATAACCCCTACATTACTATTGATATATTTTTTCTTCAAAACGTTGCCTATAGAACGATAAAATTCTTCAATTTCATCTACTTTGAGTCGTTCGCCATAGGGTGGATTGATGATAACGCAGGTTTCTCGTCCGCGGTTGTCTGTTTCTTCAAACGAATCCACCGATAGTTCAATAATATCATCTAACCGTAAGGCTTCAACGTTCATTTTACAATCTTTGATATATCTGAACGATTTGTCGCTGCCATATATTTTATAGGCAAAATCTTCTTTGATAGCGTTGTCGGCTTCTTGTCGGGTGTTTGTCCACAAATGTTCATCGAAATCAGCCCAGTACATAAATCCGTAATCGTTTCTATAATAACCGGCGGGCATATTCAAGGCAAACATGGCTGCTTCTATCAATAGCGTACCTGAACCGCACATAAAATCCACAAAATCGCAATCGGCTTTCCAATCGCTTAGGGCGATTAATCCGGCTGCCAACACTTCATTGATAGCGGCATTGTGTTGGGTGGTTTTGTAACCCCGTCTGTGCAACGATTCTCCGGAACTGTCTAATGATATAGTGGCTTTGTCTTCAAAAACATGCACATCAATAATCACATCAGGATTTTCTCTGTCCACACTTGGACGCATATCGTATTTGTCTCTATATTTGTCACAAATGGCATCTTTGGTCAAAAGGGCAACGTACAAATCATTGTCAAAAATAGAATTGTTGGTGCCAGCATGGACACAAAAGGTAGCATTTCTGTCCAAATATGGTTCAAAATCAATATTAAAAACAGCGGAATAGAATTGTTCTTTGGTTTTAAATTCAAATTCAGCCAAAGGCTTGAGTATTCGTAAAATTGTTCTGGCACAATAGTTTAACTTATACATCAAGGCTTTGTCGCCGATAAAACTTACAGCACGCCTAAGTAGTTGAATGTCAGATGCACCCAAAGCCTGCAATTCGTCTGCAACGACCAATTCCATGCCTGCAAATGTTTTGGCAATATATCTTAATTCGTTTTTCATATTCATCTGCAAATGTACATAAAAATATTGAATAATTTGCTATGATAGAAAAATAAATGTTTTTTTCAGATTTTCATTTGGATGTTGTTACCCGAAAAGCAATGTTTCAAAACGTATGTTTATGCAAG
>JAFZUH010000060.1 GCA_017618435.1 Bacteroidales bacterium
ACAATAAAACCTGTCGGTCGGAATCCGATTGCATCATATTGATTTTGCTTGTAAATGTTGTCAAATCATTCATCATCACCGAATCAACAAATTCTTGGTAGCGTCTGATTTTCGCTCCATGATACCCACCTATGGAATGATGGAAATAGGAAGCATGAGCATCATTAAATGGACTTGCCGCCAAATTTAAAACACGATACCCCAAAGAAGCATCTTGTTTGATAGCCGCATCGCAAGGTGTAAACTGATATTGCTGTCCTACACTTACTTTCTTTTCTTCAAAATTATTGTCATTCAAATAACGTTTGTCTATATTCCACAAGTCAAACAAAGCCACCAGTGACAAGACAACAATAACATATTGTTGTTTTTTTACTTTTTCATTAATAATCAGCCACAACAAAAGAGCAGCCACAAACACAAATCCGAACGAACGCCATGCATCTGCCACCAACATACCTTGTCTGTCAGATTGCAATGCCGACAACAATTCCGCAGGCAATATATTGTCTCTATCGCAGGTAAAATCAAAAAACAAATTCGGCATAATGGCAAACAGCAAAGACAAACCGCCCACTATTCCAAACGATAGATATAAATAACGATTTATTTTTTTCTTATCTATTTGTTTGTTCTTTTCTTTGTCCGTCAAAACATTCAAGCCATAAAAACCATAAAAGGCCATAACAAACGAGGTTAAAACCAATATCATAGACGGCGTTCTGAATTTGTTGTGCATTGGAAAATAATTGAAAAAGAAGTCATTCAGCAAAGGAAAATGTTTTCCCCAAGCCAAGGCTATCGAAAACAAGAAGACAACAATAGCCCATATTCTCATTTTACCTTTGACAACAAACAAACTAAAGACAAACAACAAACAAATAACCGCCCCCACATAAACAGGTCCGGAGGTAAAAGGTTGCTCACCCCAATAGGTGGAACATTGTTGCAACAACTGATTGGGTTCTTGTTCAAAACGTTGTGTTTGCAAAGTGTTTATCGTTGCTGGCATGGACTTTTGCATTTCTTCAAAAGTCCTGAAATGAGATGCCCCTCCTGCCATATTGGGAACCAAAAGCGAAAATGTTTCACCTTTTCCATAACTCCACGCATAAGCATAATCGTAAGCCAAACCGCTACCATTTTCTTCTGCCTTGGCAGTAAGTTCGCTTTTGCCTCTCATACTTTCTTTGGAATAATCGTAACTCTGATACAACAATCCCAGATTAGGCAACAAAGCCAAAATAAGAGCAATTACCAAAACACCGCTTGACTTAAAGAAATCAAGCAATGTTTTTTGAACAATAGCATACACAAAAACGATTAAAGCATAAGCGGCCACCGCCAATGCCGTATAATAGGTAATCTGAGGATGCGATTGTGCCAAACTCAAGCCCAATCCTATCATAAACAAGAAAAAGCCAGCAAGTCTTTTGTTTTGATAAGCCAGCACAACACCACTGATAACCAATGGCAAAACAGCAATAGCATAAGCCTTGGTAATATGGCCTGCCTCAATGATAATGAAATTATATGAACAAAATGTATAGGCAATAGCCGCCCCTAAGGCTATCCAGAAATTCACCCCTAAAGCCAACATCGCCACATAAGCACATATCAACATCATCAATATGATACCATAACTCATCATGGGTGTTCCTTTTTGTATGGGAGCCGCCATCCAACTATACACATTTGCATCGGGGGGACCATAAATATAGGCAGAGGTCATGCCTGAAAACATGGCATTTGTCCAATAGGAATAATCGCCTGTGTTTGCATGATAGTCCACCAACTCTTTTGACATACCTTCAAAATGCAACATATCAGATTGTTGCACATCTTTTCCGTCTAATAATGGTTTGAAATACACCAAAGTAAGCAATGCAAAAAATACAATTGCCAATACGTGTTTTACAATGTCTATTTTTTTCATGGTTATCAAATATTAAAAAGCAAAGATAACATAAATTTATTAAAAACAATCCAATTTTGAACAAAAAAAGGTGGACAGCGTTCTGTTCACCTCTCTTTGTATAATGCAGGCAATCATTAAAATTTCTTGCCGCCTAATTTCTCATCAGAAACCGTTAATTTTTTTCTACCTTTGGCTCTTCTTGCAGCCAAAACTCTTCTACCATTAGCAGAGAGCATACGTTCTCTGAAACCATGTTTGTTTTTTCTTTTTCTAACAGAAGGTTGATATGTTCTTTTCATTGCTGCTATTTTTGTCGTTATTATTTGTTTCTATTTCTTCCCTAAAATGGGATTGCAAAAGTACAACTTTTTTTTTGATTATTGCATATTTTGCAAATAATTTTTCCATATATTTTTTAAACACCTGATATTCTTTCGATTACACAAAAGCATACAATAAATAATTATTTTGAACGTTATTTGTTTCATATTTATAAAAAATACAAGACAAAAGAAATATTATGTATAGATTAGTATTAATTCGACATGGCGAAAGCGAATGGAATAAAGAAAATCGCTTTACGGGTTGGACAGATGTTGATTTGTCCGAAAATGGAGTAAATGAAGCACACGAAGCAGGAAAACGCATGAAAAAAGAAGGCTTTAATTTTAAATATGCCTACACATCATATTTAAAAAGAGCAATCAAAACATTAAACATTGCTCTTGAAGAAATGAATTTATTGTGGATCCCCACCGAAAAATCATGGTGTTTGAACGAAAAACATTATGGCACCCTACAAGGACTTAACAAAAAAGAAACGACCGAAAAATATGGTGAAGCCCAAGTAAAACTTTGGAGAAGAAGTTTTGATGTCCGTCCGCCCAAATTGGAGGAAAGCGATGAAAGACACCCTATCAACGACATCAGATACAAACAAATCGACAATCCGATGGCTCACCCTGCTACCGAAGCATTGTGCGATACTATAGACAGAATTTTACCTTATTGGAAAGAAAGCATATTGCCCAATATCAAAAAATACAAAGAAGTTATCATTGCCGCTCATGGAAACAGTTTGCGAGCCATTGTCCAATACCTTAAGAACATTGACAATGAGGCAATTATTGACACAAACATTCCTACAGGTATACCTTATGTTTTCGAATTTGACGACAATATGAATCTTATCAAAGATTACTATTTGGCAGATGAGGAAACCTTGAAAAAATTGATGGACGCAGTTGCAAACCAAGGCAAAAAATAATGCAACAGTGGGTAGTCAGCGATGTACATGGTTGCATTCGTACGCTTAAAAAATTATTGGAAGACCATATCGGACTTTCTAAAGAAAATGAATATTATTTTTTAGGCGATTTGATTGACAGAGGCAATCATTCCAAAGAAGTTTTGGATTATATTATTAGTCTGCAAACTTCCGGTTATAAAGTATTTTCTATCGTTGGCAACCACGAATACATGCTGTTGCAAGCCTACGATGCGGCAAAAAAAATTACCGAAAAAAAATGGTTTCAACATTTCAAACAAGAAAAATTGTTTTGTCAATCTTGGCATGAACAATTGGGCGAAAAAACATTAAGAAGTTTTAATGTTCAGTTAGTTACAGATATTCCAACAACATACATCGACTGGTTGAAAACATTACCTTATTATTATATTTTGCCCCATGCCATATTAACACATGCCGGATTAAATTGCAAATTGGCCAATCCACTGGAAGCAACGGAAGAATTTTTGTTTGGCATTAATTGTTTTTACGACAAACAATGGCTTGAAGACAAGATTGTTATACACGGGCACCATGTTTTGCCAATGGACAATATCGAAATGCTCATTGAAAATGTGGAAAAACATCGGTACATCTGCATTGACAACGGCTGCGTATATGCAGGTAAAATAAACGATTGCGGCTATCTTTTAGGCATGGAAATCAATACAAAAGAAATAAAAAAACAAATAAACATAGACTAATGACTTTAATTAAATCCATATCAGGTATAAGAGGAACAATAGGAGCAACTCAAGGCAATAATTTAACACCTATTGATATTGTTAAATTTACAGCGGCATACGCATTGATTTTAGAGGAAAAATATCCCGAGCAAAATCTTCGCGTTGTCGTAGGCAGAGACGCCCGCGTATCGGGAGAAATGGTCAACCATTTGGTTTGCGGAACACTTATCAGCATGGGGGTGAACGTTTTGGACATCGGATTATCTACCACCCCAACAGTAGAAATGGAAGTGTTGCACCAAAAAGCCAATGGAGGACTTATACTCACGGCCAGCCACAACCCTGCTCAATGGAATGCCTTAAAGTTATTAGATGAAAACGGTGAATTTTTCTCCGCTCAATTAGGACAAAAAGTATTAGACAAAGCAGAACAAATTGATGACATACAATTTTGTTCTTACGACAAGTTGGGAACTTATCAACAGGTTGAAAATGCAATAGACAGACACATAGAAGCCGTAAAAAAACTCCCCCTTGTTGATTGCAATGCCATTGCCAATGCCAATTTTTCCGTAGCAGTCGATTGTGTAAATTCTACCGGAGGCATAGCCATTCCGAAATTGCTTAAAGCCTTGGGCGTACAAACAATACACGAATTAAATTGCACTCCCAATGGAATTTTTCCGCACAATCCGGAACCATTACCTGAACATTTGACAACTATCAGCGAATTTATCAAAACCCATAAAGTTGATGTAGGCTTTGTCGTAGACCCTGACGTGGACAGACTTGCCATTATGCAAGAAAACGGAGAATGTTTTGGAGAAGAATACACACTCGTGGCTGTGGCTGACTATATTCTAAATCAACAAAAAGGAAATACCGTTTCCAATCTTTCTTCTTCCCAAGCCTTAAAAGATATTACCTTACAACATGGAGGACAATATTTTGCCGCCGCTGTCGGAGAAGTGAATGTGGTGCAAAAAATGAAAGATTGTCAGGCTATTATCGGAGGAGAAGGCAATGGTGGTGTTATCTATCCACAATTGCACTACGGGCGTGATGCCTTGGTCGGCATTGCATTGTTTCTCTCCTCTTTGGCTAAACAAAATTGCACATGTTCTCAATTAAGACAATCTTTTCCAAATTACTTTATATACAAAGACAGAATGCAACTAACCGAAAATATCAATGTAGATAAAATTTTGGAAAAAATGAAACAATTGTACAGCAGCAATGAGATAATTGACATTGATGGGGTTAAAATTATTTTTCCACACGAATGGGTACATTTGAGAAAATCAAATACCGAACCCATCATTCGTATCTATGCTGAAAGCAAGGATATGGAAGCAGCCAAAAATCTGGCCAATACAATCAAAGAACATATATCCAAGTGTATTGACAAATAGATTCTACAAATGAAATATCTGATATTCGGATTAGGAAATATCGGCAACGAATATGCCGGGACAAGACACAATATCGGTTTTGAAGTTGTGGATTATATGGCATATTTGCAAAACATTGAATTCAAACCTGACAGATATGCTTGGACATGTGAATTTACCTACAAAGGCAGAACCATTGTTTTGCTAAAACCCACTACTTATATGAATCTTAGCGGAAAAGCGGTAAGGTATCATTTGGAAAAACACAAGGTTGAACCTCAAAATATACTCATCATCGCCGATGATAAAGATATTCCATTAGGAAGTTTCAAACTCAAACCCAAAGGCAGTGGAGGCTCACACAATGGTATCAATAATATTGTAGACACCCTACATAGCGTTGATTTCCCAAGATTGCGGATTGGTATCGGCAACGATTATGCCAAAGGTTTTCAAATAGATTTTGTATTGGGACACTTTGATGAAAATGAAAAGGAACAATTGCGGCCTTGTATTGTTGAAGCCACCGAAATCATCAAAAATTTTGCCACCCAAGGCATAGAACGAACAATGAATATGTTCAACAAGAAAAAAAAGGACAATACCACTTTAATAGACAATCCCGCTTCGAATAAAGAAAAAACAGAAGAATAAAAACACGTTTTTTACCAATAAACCAAAAGGTTTATATTCTGCCCCATTTAATGTGTCCCTACAAATTCAGAACAGGGCTGCCATAATATGGCAAGCCTGCAAATGATTTCTCACCGCTCATTTTTCAAATCCCAACTTGAACGGATATTCTGACAGAGTCAATGTTCGCAACAAAAAAAGGGACGATATACATCGTCCCCAACTATTTTAATTATAAACCAAATTTCAATGTTCTGTTCTATTCTTTGACGAATTTTATTTTCTGATAGCCTGCCGACAATACATACACGCCCTTGGCAAGGTCAGCTATGTCTATGCTCATGTTTTCCGTGGCTGGTTGTTGTTTCACTTTTCTGCCTGTCATATCGAAAATTTCCACCATTTTGGTGCTATTTTCTGCAATGCCGTTTACATACAACATATTCTTGGCAGGATTCGGATATACGCTCACTTGTGCTTTTGTTGCATCAGCATCGGCTATGGCTGTGGAAGACTTTTCGGCTACATTTATATCATCTATATACCAATTATGTCCGTCTTCTCCGCTATATTTGAAACCAATATAGATGTTTTGACCTTTATATGCAGACAAATCAACGGTAATTGTCTTCCAAGACGCAGACACATTTGCCGGTGTCCAAACCTCCCGCATACTGCCCAATGTTATTCCTGTAGTTACCCATACACCTTCGTATGTATAATCACCCTCATACAGCTCAAACGATTTAAAAGTTAAAGTAACCTGATTACTTGTGTTGGGGATGGCTAATTTTGGAGATATGAGCCAGCCTTCCTGTATAGTATCCCCAAATCTATGACCCGCAACATATTTCCCTGTCGGAATTGAAACCTCCCTAGAATTTGTTGGGCGTTCTCCCCATCTATCCCAATATGATACATATCCACGATTTTTGTTGTCATTATCTATTTTTGTCCAACAAGCCCATTCTGTTGCCCCGTTTTCAAAACTTTCGTAGAACGGCAATGAACGTGTTGTAGAATTTTTACAATCAGGGTCGGCTATATACATTTTTTTGATACTTTCACAATTGGAAGGAGCATACAACTCGGTACCGTTTTTCCATATTTTACCGATTCTTTTGTCTGCATTCTTCACGAAACCGGCATAATATACACCATCAGTATTAGCAACAACAGCATACATATTGCTGCTTCCGGCACTCAGACTATATAATACCGAACCGTTTTTCCATACTTTCAAGTATGAACCTTCCCAGCCGGCAACATAAATATCTCCCGCATCGATATACATATCATTTACATAGGCATTATTATCGCTTGAAGTAAGCGTATAAATAAGGTCATCGTCTTCCCATACCTTAATAATGCGTTTGCCGGTATTTGTTATCTCCATACCTGCCGTGTAAACAGACCCGTTATAAATAGCAACCGCTTGGGGACTTATAGAATCTCCCAAATTATAGAGTTCGGTTCGTCCTTGCCATACCACCCCTTGATACACTGAAGATGAGGTATATTGACGACCTACTGTTATTGTCCAAGGTGTTGTGCTTCCATTTAAAAGTCCCATACAGCCGGCTGTCGCATAACTTGCATAATTGTTATTTCCTAACCACATGGGTATAGTATCGTTATTTACCCACACACATGCCTGATAGATTCCATCACTGTTTTTTTTGTAACCAAAAGAATAGATTGCATTTGAAGCAGTCCCTGAAAGACACATTGCATTAATAGTTGAACCGGCTCCTGCATCAAAATATGGTATGTTACCGGGTCCCGGATAAGCACCAATAAAACTTCTACCTGTCGTAGTGTTTTTGTAGGAAAAATAACACGTATCATTCCTGAACAGCACATCTGTGGCATCAAAATTAGAAGTTCCTGAACCTCTGTTGGTAATTTGGCTTCCGTTTTTATACATACCGATAGCCGTGTTGCTGTCT
>JAFZUH010000061.1 GCA_017618435.1 Bacteroidales bacterium
CAGTACGCGACCATTGTCTGATTGTGCCAACAACATACGACCATAATGTTTCAAATCAACAAGATTAGGATAAATGGTTACAAGCTTTTGGCTGGAATTAAATCCGCCCGAACCGCCACCTGTTCCTAACGAACCCGGATTGAGTGCCGTTAGCAAAAAATCGCCATCGGACTTGCCCGACCACCCCCAATTGAAATGGAAATAATTATTGCTATTATATCCATCACACACAAAAGCATGACCGCCCTTTGTACCCTGTCCTGCATACATAACGGGACGTCCTGCATCAAGTTCGGTTTTTAACATTGCTATCCAATTGGCATCGGTATAATTGCTTTTATAATACCCTTGTGCGGCATATCCAAAAAATCTCACAAAAGCCGTAACTGCATCTATATACCCCTGCTGAATATACGAAGAGGATAAAAGTGTAGAAGCAGCACTTCCACCATTTGCAGCCGTATTATAATTCATATTTACAGCCACCCCACAATGATACATCAAAGTAGCAACAGCAGTTTTGGCGGTAGTAGTAGATGTTGTTGTAACTTTGTTGGGCATAGAAGTCCATTGATAAGTGGTATTGGCAAAATTTGCGGACAATGTTCCGTATTTTGAATGTGTATAAGAATGACTACCTATACCATTTGTGGGAAAATTCCAAAATTTCATAATTTGAGCCATAGCCGTAGCCACACAGCCTACAACCGTTCTTGTACTTGAAGAATCATCGTATGGACAAAGTTGATTATAGGGAGCAATTTGATCCCATGTAGTGGAACACAATGGCGAAACGTCCATGGTGGCTTTTTGTGTAGGTTTTATATCATTATTAATATAGGCCTGCCACCAATCGGCATTTTCTTGCGGTTGCTCGGCAATATTTGCAATTGCATAGGCAATTTCTTCTTCATAACCTTTAAACCAGTCACGAATATTGTCGGGCATACCCGCTGTATCGAAAGCACTTTCGGTAGAATAGCCCAACACAGGCATGGCTCTTTGGTCGCCGGCAACGACCACAAAACCTTCGTTTCCATCATTAAAAATATAATAATAGGTTGTTTTTTCTCCCGATTTTTGCAATTTATTGTCCGTTTTTGCATAATAAAGTTGCAGGGCATTACTTTTTTGATGATTGTATTGCTGATAGAAATTTTTAGCCACAACCAAGGCCGTATTCTCATCAATAGATTGACCTACAACACTTAAAAACGCACTTATAAATAATGATACGAATATTACTTTTTTCATTGTACTAAAATATATGTATAGTTTGCAAATGTAGTATTTTTATCAATACATCTGCCTATATTTTTTACAACATGGTCTGTTAATATTTATTATGAAAGATTCCGGAATTCAGAAAACTTTTTCAATCAACCTTATAGCGATTCTTCAAAATCATCGTTCCATAAAAAATTGTTGTAGGGATAGATTTTTACATGCAAACGCTTTACCTCATCGTAAACAACCTTACGGAATTGTTCTATATTGGTTTTGTTTTTGGCGGAGATAAACAATGTCGGGCATTTGGCTTGTGCCATCCATGTGTTTTTCAATTCTTCCAAAGAAATGTTTTCTTTTTGTTTTTCAGTCAAATCGTCTTTATCCTTTTCAATCCAGTGGTAATTGTCTATTTTATTAAAAACCAGAATTGTCGGTTTATTGTCCGCTCCTATCTCCATTAGGGTTTGTTCCACCACTTTTATTTGTTCTTCAAAATCAGGGTGGGAAATATCTACAACATGCAACAATAGGTTTGTTTCCCGCACCTCGTCCAAGGTAGACTTAAATGATTCTATCAAACCATGCGGCAATTTCCGTATAAACCCCACAGTATCAGACAACAGAAACGGAAGATTGCCAAAAACAACCTTTCTAACCGTTGTATCCAAAGTGGCAAACAATTTGTTTTCGGCAAACACATCAGACTTGCTTATCAAATTCATAATGGTTGATTTGCCCACATTGGTATAGCCGACAAGGGCGACACGGACAAATTGTCCTCTATTGCTGCGTTGTGTAGTTTTTTGTTTGTCAATTTGTTTCAGTCTTTCTTTCAACAAACTCATTCTGTCTCTGACAATTCGCCTGTCGGTTTCGATTTCTTTCTCGCCGGGACCTCTCATACCGATACCTCCACGCTGTTTTTCCAAGTGTGTCCACATACGTGTCAAACGGGGCAACAAATAAGTATATTGGGCTAATTCAACTTGTATTTTAGCATGGGCAGTTTGGGCACGAGCCGAAAAAATATCCAAAATCAGCCGTGTGCGGTCTATCACTTTACAATCAGAGAGCATGCGTTCTATATTCCGTGTTTGCGAAGGCGATAATTCATCGTCAAATATAATAGTATGAATATCATTATCGGTGATATACGCAGAAATTTCCTGCAACTTGCCCGAACCGATATAGGTTTTGGGGTCCGGGTGTGTCAGCGTTTGTACAAAACGTTTTGTTTCCTTTCCGCCTGCAGTTTCTGCCAAGAAAGACAATTCATTCAAATATTCGTTGGTACGTTCCCAATTTTGGTCTATACGCACCAAACCCACTAAAACAACTGATTCTAATTGCTCTCCA
>JAFZUH010000062.1 GCA_017618435.1 Bacteroidales bacterium
AGGGCTTGGGCTGCCAAAGCACGTGCCGATACATGAAATACACCGGGAAGCAATTCACCGGCAATTTTATACATGTTCGGTATCATCAGCAAAAGACCTTGTGAGGCGGTGTAGGTGGTGGTTAAAGCACCGGCTTGCAAAGAGCCGTGAACGGCACCGGCTGCGCCGGCTTCTGATTGCATTTCTACTACTTTTACGGTCTCACCGAAAATGTTTTTTCTGCCGCCTGCACTCCATTCATCAATGTATTCTGCCATCGGTGATGAAGGTGTGATAGGATAAATGGCGGCTACTTCACTAAACATGTATGCAACGTGAGCTGCTGCGCAGTTACCGTCACATGTCATAAATTTTTTCTCTGCCATAAATATTTGATATTTAGTATTATATATTTTGTACTTTTTTTACTTTATTAAGCATACAAAAGTAGTATTTTTATTTGTATCTATTTGTGTTTTTGTCAAAAAAAATGAAAAAACACTGTTTTTTTATAAGTGTCCGCTTAAAATACATGGTAAAATAGCATCATGCTTGCATAACTTTTCTTTTATTTTGAAAACAAAGAAAAAGAAGAGGAAGATGCGTTGATTTTAAAACAATATTTTCTAATCCCAATAAGTGTATTCTATACTGTTTATTTCCACCGGCAGCATTTCATCATTATTGTCCACTATATTGCGGGAATATGATTTGGTGCATGTTTCCAGTTGGAATTCGTTATATTCAATTTGCTGGTCGTTGAGCAGCAAATCATCACGGTTAAGCATGCTTTCGCGTTTTTTGTTTCCCTGCTCATCGTAGCTGTATATATATTTGAAAAATTGGGTTTGTGTTTCCACCGTTTTTCCTAACAGCTGTCCTTGTTCGTTAAACACACTGACGGTGACAGACACGGGTTTGCCTTTTAAATTATAAAGGGTTTGGGTGATTTTTCCGTTGTCGTATTCGTATGTTTCGGTATGCTTGTCAAGCACCGACTTTTCTTCCATGTCAATTTGAGTGATTTTGCCCTCATTGTTATACTGGTAATCCCTAATTACATTTTCTTCTCCGTCTTCATCGTATTCTACAATGCGTTTTACCAAATCTCCCGTCCATACACATTCCGTTTCGATATTGCTTTCACCATCCTCGTATATCACTTCTTTCTTTAATAAATGTCCCTGTTCGTCTCTGTGATATATTTCTTCCACCTTGTCTTCGGCGTAGCATACAATGCTTTTTACCAAAAAATCATTGTCGTCGTATTCGTTGATTCTGCTTTCATAGGGAACAGTATCTTCTCCGTCCAAAAAATCTTCTTGAATAAGCAGATTTTTGTCGTTGAATGTTCTGCAAATACAATTTTCAAGCGAGCCGTCACGATTGAAGGTTTTATCTGTTATCACATTTCCCCGTTCGTCCATTTCGGTATAGGAGGTGAGATATTTTTGTTCTATTTGTTCGTTGTTGTTGATGCTTTCTCTGTTATATACGCTGGTATAGCGTGATATGGTTTTTATTTTTGCCGTCATGTGAATTTTTTTTTGCAAAAGTACAAAAAAACGGATAAATGTGCTCCCGTTTTTGCCGGTTTTGTGTGCCGGCAGTGCAAAAAACGGCAAACGCCGTGATTATAAGACGATAATAGATAGATAAAAAATCATTTTTTTGTTTGACAATGCAAAGTCTGTGAAAAAGTTGTATCTTTGCAAATTCGTTAAGCAAAGAGTTTGAATATGACACAGGAAGATATTATTGCTTTAAAAAAGCGTTTATCCACTCCTCAAAACATTGCCATAGTGATACATTACAATCCCGATGGAGATGCCTTGGGTTCTTCGTTGGCTTTGGCCATGTATCTGACTAAGCTCGGACATCATGTCAATGTGCTTTCCCCTAACATATATCCTGCTTATTTGGCATGGATGCCCAATTGCGACAAAGTGTTGCTGGCTACGGAACAATTGCAGCGTTGCGAATCCATATTGGCAGAAGCGGATATCATTTTCTGCTTGGATTTTAATATTTTTCATAGGGCATCGTTATTGGAAAATGCTTTGGCTGCTTCAAAAAAATTTAAAGTATTGATAGATCACCATATAGACCCTGTACAAGACTTTGACATCATTTATTCGCTCACCACACAAACCTCTTCCACCAGTGAGTTGGTATATCAGCTTATAGCCCATAAATTCGGGGACAAACATTTGATAGACAAAAAAATGGCGGAATGCATGTATGTCGGTATCATGACCGACACAGGTTCTTTAAGCTATTCTTGTAACAATGCCTCTACCTATAGCATAGTAGGGGATTTGATGAATTTCGGAATAGACGGTGAAATTATTCATAAAAGGGTTTATGACAATTTTTCCGAAGACAGGGTGCATTTGTTAGGATATTGTTTGTTCAAACGCTTAATAGTGTTGGATGAATATTCCACTTCCTATATCTATCTTACCAAAGAGGATTTAAATTATTTTAACTATCAGCAAGGGGATACCGAGGGGATAGTCAATTATGGCCTATCCATAAAAAATGTGCGTTTTACCGCCATATTTACCGAAAGAGATGAAAGAATCAGGATTTCGTTCCGGTCAAAAGGAAATTTTGATGTCAATTCTTTTGCAAAAGATCATTTTAACGGAGGCGGTCATAAAAATGCGTCAGGAGGCAATTCTTATGTGTCTATGAGTGAAACCATAGATAAATTTGTCCGTTTGTTACCCCAATACAAGTCTTTACTTAATCAGCCATGGGACGAATAAAATATTGTTGGGGTTTGTGCTTATTGCTGGCGTTGGCATGTAATAGAAATCCGAAAATAGTGCCCTTGCCGGCATCCAAGCAGGATTACTCTCAGGAAATTATCTCTGTGAATAAAGAAATAGCGCGGCGGGAGCAAGCCGATATAAAATTATTGGCCAAACGCTATAATTGGGAGCTTACGCAAACGGCATCGGGCTTGTGGTATCAAATACTCAATCCGAATGCATCGCCAAAAGCGGAAAAAGGGGATTGGGTGCAATTAAAAGGCAATATTGCCACCGCAGAAGGGCATGTGATATATAATACACAACGGGACGGCATAAAGGAAATGCGGGTCTTAGGCAGTGATGATGTGGTAGGTCTGCACGAATTGGTGCAATTAATGGGCGAAGGGGAGCAGGCAAGAGCCATTATCCCATCGTTTTTGGCTTACGGTATCAGTGGCGATGGTATGGATGTGGCGGCATTATCCAGTATAATATGTGAAATAGAAATAATAAAAATAGTAAAAACAAATTAGTTAAATAAAAGAAAATGAAGAAATTATCATTTATTGCTACCCTCTTTTTGGTAGCAGCAGTAGTTCTCTCTTCGTGTGGAGACAAAAAGTATAAAGGTTTTAAACAAGCCGACAATGGCGTATGGTATAAGGTGATAGAAAAAGGACAAGGCACTGCTACTCCCAAAGTGGGAGATTATATTTTTATAGTGGCTTCTTATACTTCTTCCAATGATTCCATTCCCAAATTTGAAGAAAAAGAGCTTTCCGATGTCATGCGTGAACATGCTTTTGAAGGCGATATCTTTGATGCATATGCCATTATGCACGAAGGGGACAAAATGGAATTTGCCATCAAAGCCGATTCTTTCTATATGGCTATAGGGGCTCCTGCCGAAGCGTTGAAAGAAATGAATATCACGGAAGAAGATGTATTGTATTTCACCATTAAGATGAAAGAAATAAAATCGGTGGAACAATTCCAAGCCGAAGAAGCTGCAGCTTTGCAACAATATATTCAGGAAAACAATATTACCGTTGAGCCCACCGAAAGCGGTTTGTATTTTATACAAACACAAGAAGGTAAAGGTCCTAAGGCCGAAGACGGAAACAACATTACCGTGCATTATGTGGGAAAATTCCTTGACGGCACCACTTTTGACTCTTCTGTTGACAGAGGTGAACCCATGCAGGTTGAATTGGGTTCCCAACCCTTTATTGCAGGATTTGAAGAAGCTGTAAAGATGATGAATGCAGGCAGTAAGGCCACTGTGATCATGCCTTCAAATATAGCCTATGGACCAAGTAGCCCTTATTCCCCCATTCCTCCGTTTACCACTTTGGTATTTGATTTGGAAATGATAAGCATAAAATAGTCACCATGAAAGTTATCCGATATTTAAGTGCTGTCATATTGGTAATTATATTGTCCGCATGCGGACAACATTATGCCGGATTTGAAAAAAGCAAAACCGGCCTGTATTATCAATTTCATAGTCAAAATCCAAGCGCCGTTATGCCTTCAAAAGGTGCGATAGTAGATTTATGCATGAGCATTCGCACCGAAAACGATTCCGTTATCATGCCCGAAAAAAATATTACTACCATGATGGAAACACCTAAATTTGAAGGCGATTTGTTTGATGCTTTGAGCATGATGCATTGCGGTGATTCAGCAACGTTCATTATCAATGCCAAGCAATATTTCAATGCTTATCAATACGGTTATATTCCCGCGTTTGTGAATGATAAAACCATGCTTTGGATTACTTTGAAAATCAATAATATTTTCACTTACGAGGAATATCAGCAATTCAGCATTCAAAAAGCCAAAGAAGAGGAGCGCAAGCAGATATCCGACTATTTGGTTGCCAACCATATAGAAGAAGCCCCATCCGAAAGCGGTTTGATAGTGATAAAACATAACACCACTGCAGGCAAGCCTGCCAAAGAAGGAGCTCGTTGTATGGTGCATTATACGGGCAAACTGTTGAACGGAGAAATATTTGATTCTTCGGTTGAACGCGGAACACCTTTTGAATTTACCTTGGGAAAAGGTGAAGTGATAAAAGGATGGGACGAAGGCATTGCCCTTTTGCGTAAAGGCGAAAAGGCCACTTTGATCATCCCTTCTGAATTGGGCTATGGCGAACGCGGTGCAGGAGGCGGCAGCATACCTCCTTACGCATCTTTGGTGTTTGACGTGGAACTGGTGGATGTAAAATAACAAAAGAAAGGTGACTTTTACAGTCACCTGTTCTTTTTGTAAAAAAATACAATGGTATGCAAGCAATAGCATTGATTTGTTTATTAGCATATACGTCATTGCTTTTTGTGGTGATGTTTTTTACCTCACGAAAAGCCGATAACGAATCTTATTTTATAGGGAACAGGCGTTCACCTTGGTTTGTAGTTGCCTATGGCATGATAGGCGCTTCATTGTCGGGGGTGACATTGCTTTCTGTGCCCGGAGACGTGTACAATACCCAATTTACATATTACGGAATAGTAATAGGATATTTGATAGGATATGCCGTTATTGCATTGGTATTGCTGCCCTTGTATTATAAACTCAATCTCACCTCCATTTATACTTATTTGGGACAACGGTTCGGCAATTATTCCTATAAAACGGGTTCATTGTTCTTTATCTTTTCCCGTTTGTTCGGTTCTGCCTTGAGAATGTATTTGGTAATATATGTGTTGCAGGAATTTGTTTTCTCCTATTTCGACATTCCTATATGGCTTACTGCTTTGCTGTTTATAGTTGTCATTTTACTTTATACTTTTAAAGGGGGAATAAAAACCGTGGTGTGGACAGATACGTTGCAAACCACTTTTTTATTGTTGGCATTGGTGTTGATGATAGTGTTTATCCTTCGCGGCATGAATGCAGGCATGGGCGAACTTTGGCAAATGATGAGCGATAGCGGTTATACCCGTATGTTCAATACTCATTGGCAAGAACATAATTTCTTTTTGAAACAAATTGTCAGCGGTGCTTTTATCACTATCACCATGACTGGTTTGGACCAGGATATGATGCAAAAAAATTTAAGTTGCAAAACCCTGAAAGATTCTCAACGGAATATGTTTGTATTCTCAGGCATATTATTGATAGTAAACATGCTCTTTCTTGTTTTAGGCGGTATGCTGTGCGTATATGCAGCCCAACAAGGTTTAGACCTGTCTTTGATGAAATCGGACAGAATATTGCCCGCCATTGCATTTGATTATTTGCCGCCCATAGCGGGAATAGTGTTTATTTTGGGATTGATTGCAGCCGGCTATTCCAGCGCGGACGGCACTTTGGCTTCGCTTACGACAGTGGTGTGTGTGGATTTTTTGAACATACAGTCACATAACAAAACCGAAAAAGAACAAATCACCATAAGAAGAATTACTCATTTGATAATAAGTGTATTGTTTTTGGCTATTATAATAGTTTTTGCCAATTATCACAACGATGCCCTTATAAGAATAGTGTTTAATGTGGCAAGTTACACTTACGGACCTTTATTGGGAATGTACGCTTTCGGCTTGTTTACCAAACGACAATTGAAACATGAAAAATTAGTGCCGCTCATTGCGGTTTTGTCTCCATTGATATGTATGGCATTGTATATTTTAGCCAAAAAAGGATATTTGGGCGGCTATCAGTTTGGCTTTGAACTGTTGCTGGTTAACGGATTGCTCACCTTTTTAGGACTGCTTGCCATCAGTAAAAAATCCGCCGATAAAAGATGGCCTAATTTTAATGTTAATTTTTTAGCTGAATATCATCGCTATAAAAAATAATTGTTAATATAAGTTGCATTGGAGACTTGAATATAGCCGTAGTAGATAAAAAGTTTTCTTTAAACATATTTTCGTATTATTTTTTTTATTATATTTGCAAAATGAAAAATGGTTACGCTAAGAAACCATTTATATTAGTATGTTCTTAGCACTACAAGCAAGAAAGGAGTAGATTTTATTCGCTGGATATTCATAGAAAAAGGAATCGCTATGGATGAAAAGCAAAAGAAAAAATGACAAAGGATTCCTTCAACTTTAAAAAAAACAAATGAAAATGAAAAAAATATTAGTATTTGCAGCAGTGACAACATTAGTGATAGGATTCATGTTTGTCGCCTGCAAAAAAGAAGTTAATATAGTCAAAGCAAACAAACAACATAAAGAATTTACTACTGAGGATTTAAAAAATTTTGAGTACTATTGTCCAGAAGATGTTGATGCAAATAACGGGTTATTGTTGTTTAACGGGTACGTAAATAATATTTTTAATCCAATGCCAAATATGGAATTACAAGAAGCTGTTTGGTATATGGAAACATTTTTTAATGTTGGCATTTGTGAAAAACAAGTACAATTTGTGAATGATGCATATTGTGAAACAATGAGTTTTGAATTCACTGTGTCCTTAGTGGATGATAACCTTTATATGCTTGATGGTAGCGAACTTCAAGCACACTACAATAGTTTTTTGGAAGAAATAGTTGAAAGTGTTTTACCGAATTACGCTATTAATTTTGCAGATGTTTTTGTTAAAAATGTTGAAAACGATATGGTTACCATTGGTATAAATATTCTTTATGGAGAAAAATCAGACATTAACTATCAGAAGAGACGTAAATGTTTAGGACCAACGGATATTCTTATGTATCCATATTCACCTAATCCAACTTCCTTTTCTATAGGCTCTTTTATTTTAGCAGGCACTGGCTCATATAATTGGCTTGCCGATAGTGTGATAGTGGAGCATGTCAGTTATTGTCCTGATACATTAATGGAAAAAATACTGAATAGTAATTATATACATGTAGTTTCTAATATAATTGATTGTGGACTGACACGAACTTATTTTATCAATGGTTCCAATTATTGGCAATTCAGATGTGACGGAACAGGTACCGTTTCTGGCAATTGTCCTTGCAGTTTGTGGACAATTCATAAGCATGGAATATATAGTGAGTGTAGTATACAAGGAACACCTATATTAACTAAAGGAGAATATATGCAACATGCTTCAAAATATAGAGATACCTTATATAGTTATTGTTGCAATAATATTCCTCAAGACTATTCTCCCTTTTTAGCATATTGCGCTTATTTGTATTCATTCCCTGTTTCTAATTCCGTGCCATTGATATGTTGGCACATGTTTGGTATTCGTTATATTTGTATAGACCATGGAATGGCTCACTTGCCATGTGAAACTTATATATGTTATGAGCAAGCACGGGCAGAAGGTTATTTGGTATCGGTAATGTAAAATTTATTTAAACTGTTGATTATGAAGAGTCCAAAAATTATAAGTATAATAGTTTTTATTATAGCATATTGTCATTGTATAATGGCTCAAGAAGGAGAAAGTTATAAAATTTTGAAATTTCCAAAAACAGAAAAATATACATATTGGAATTTTGATGTTATAGAAGCCAATAACCAATATTATTTGCTGTGCGATAAAATTAAGTCCAGAAATGTAGGTGATGAATATACATATCGGGAAGCTGCGGTAATTATTTTGAATGAAAATTTAAACATTATAAAGGAAGTAAATCTTTTTTCGGACAGTATTTATATGCCCAGAAAAATCTTTTTCATCAATAACATGTTTTATGTATTCGGAAATGCATATAGTAAGCCGTTTATGGCCAAATTTGACGAGAATTTCAATCTGTTGTCCCCAATATTTACTTATGCTTTAAATGATACTATAAACTATAATTATTGTGAAGTTATAAATACTCATAATAATAATTTTCTCTGTTATTATGTACAAGAAGAGGAGGATTGTTATACCCGGCTATCTTTAATCGATACCAATAATTTCATACTGCAAGATACTGTCATTCCTATTAAAGGTCGTGTAGGAGGCTTGGCAGAAGATAATAATTATTATTATTTACAAAGCAGAGGATTCGGGCAACAAAACCTTATTCGTGTGCAAAAAGATGCTTTTCATGTTTACGATTATATTACTCAATGTGATTCGTTGTGGAGTTTTGTATCGTTAACAGATGCTATGATAATAGCTGCCAATAATAATATAATTGCAACGGGAACAATACGTATGGATTGCGGATTTGCAGAAACAAACAACCATAGAATTATAGCTTTTTTTGATAGCACTATGCAAGTTAAAAATAAAACAGTTTTAGGACAACCATGCGTAGATGATGCCGGAATCAGTTGGGCGGCAGATTATATTACTCCTGATTCTGTTTATGGTATTTATATAAATTGCTATTATGATTCGGATAATCTTTTAAAATCTGTTAATATGCATATAACTAATTTTAGTTATGACGGAAATATTAACTTTGACCGAGAAATATTATTAAGGGAAGTTGTTAATATACCTATGTTCATATACGGGAGCAGGGCAACTTCAGACGGTGGAATTTTATTTTGTGGAATAATACAGGAAGAAAACGGGTTTTGCGGATATTTAATAAAGTACCATCCCACAAAGCAAGATGTTGGCATATCTATATCGCCTCTTATGGAAGAATGTTTGGTATATCCTAACCCCGCTCAATCACAAATAACTATTGCCAATGCCGAAAATGCAGATATAGCAATATATAATCTTTTGGGACAAAAAATACTGGATAAACGAAATATTACTAAGAAGGAAACCATTTCTGTTGAAAATTTGCATAATGGTATCTATTTATTGCAGATTCAACTTGGAAATATTATTGTAACCCGTAAAATACATATTGTACATTAACCGATATACTTATGGCCTAAATTCAACAAATAAATGCAACTTTATCACGAACAGAAATAGGATATTTCTAAAAATAGATAAAGAAAGAAGGTTGTCGTGTTAAAAATTTGTTTAACTTTGCAAAGTGAAAAAGTAAGCAGTTGAACTATTCACACCATAGCATAAAACGAATAAAACCTAACTTATGGATACCTCTAAAAATAGATAAAAATTTAACAATCAAACAATA